>CAYOZO010000079.1:0-15979 GCA_964408405.1 uncultured Turneriella sp. | reverse complement strand
TTGTGCAGATTTTCGACGACAATGGCGATCTGGTATATACTTCGCCGGCGCTCGTCTCAACCTCGGCAGGCGGCAGTGAGACGGACAGTTCAGCCGAACCTGGCTACCACAAACACGATGGGTTTTATCTGCGCTTTCTGCTGGGCGGTGGCTCGCTGAGTCTAAGTGAATCCCCCGTTTACTCGAATGGCACTGGCAAGTTCACAGCCACTGGTGCAGCGGGATTTTTCGGCCTCCATTTGGGATTTGCCTTCACAGAAAATGTGATTCTCTATGGAGCCGCGAACGGCTATTCGGCGTCAAATCCTGACTATGCATTAGACGGTACAGCTTTGAGTACAACAACCGACACCACAATTGGTATCAGCGCTTATGGGGGAGGTCTGGCGCTTTACGCAGAATCACTCAATGCCTACCTCAGCGCTGATCTTACTTCAGCCACTACACGCTTTCAAGTTGGTAACACGAAGGCTAGTAGTAAATCGGGTCTCGGTATTAACCTGCAGATTGGCAAGGAGTGGTGGGTCTCGAAAAACTGGGGGCTCGGCGCAGCTTTGTTCTACCACTACAGTAGCATGGACGACGATGTGACAGGGAGCGTCATTCCCAGAATCACTAACAGCATCTTTGGCATTGCATTCAGCGCAACGTATAACTGAAATCGCTGCTTACTGACAGTCTAGCAGGATGTTGAAAAAATCCCGTGCTCGCTGCAGACGCCGCGATTTCGTGCCGAAATC
This sequence comes from uncultured Turneriella sp., assembly GCA_964408405.1. GTDB lineage: Bacteria > Spirochaetota > Leptospiria > Turneriellales > Turneriellaceae > Turneriella. The sequence continues at coordinate 15,239 of CAYOZO010000079.1, read as the reverse complement.
GCTCGCAAAACGGCCATAAATGGCCTGTCTGCAGCTGCGCTCGGTTTCAACATCCTGCTTTATGGCTGTTTTTCAACAGCCTGCTAGGGCAGTTTCGGATTAACTTTACACCCCGTTTGCGACGCACAAAAAGTCATATGGCGAGAACAGAATTCCTCTTCGACACCAAGCCCGAGCCGCACCTGAAGCGCACGGCGGAAATTCTCAAGAAGCACCCCGAGATGAAAAAATTCATCGGTAAGAAAAATCCCTGGAGCGCCGCGCTGATCATCGTTATGGTTGCTCTGCAGCTCACCATCGCCTGGTTTCTGCGCCAGCAGCCGTGGTACATTGTCCTGCCGGCTGCCTGGCTTGTTGGTACGATCATCAACCACAGCTACATCGGCCTTTTGCACGATGCCTCGCACGGCCTCATCTTCCGCGGTAAGTTCTGGAACGATGTCTTTGGCCTCATTGTCAATGCACCGATGCTTGTGCCCTCTTACGTTTCGTTCAAAAAATACCACATGAAACACCACGCGTTTCAGGGTGTGTACGAACTCGACGCCGACCTGCCCGCACTGTGGGAGGTCAAAGCGGTAAAAAACATCTGGTGGCGCAAGATGCTCTGGCTCGCGTTTTATCCGCTGGTGCAAACCCTGCGCACGATGCGCGTGCGCGAAGTGGCTTTCTTTGACGGCTGGGTACTCGCCAACTGGGTCACCACGTTTGCGACGGATTTTTGTGTTTACTACTTCATGGGACCGATGGCGTTTCTTTACGTCGCTGCATCGTTCTGGTTCGGCTTCGGCCTCTCCATCGTCGGAGGCCGCCTGATCCAGGAGCATTACATGGTCGCAGAACCGCAGGAAACCTACAGCTACTACGGCCCGCTCTCGCTCGTGTCCTGCCACGTAGGCTACCACAACGAACACCATGACTTCCCTTCTGCTGCATGGAACTACCTGCCCAAAATTCGCGCAGCAGCGCCGGAGTTCTACAATAACATCAAGTACCACACCTCGTGGGGTGCACTTGTCCTAAAATTCATCTTCGACAAGAACATGTCGCTCGCTAACCGCGTGGTGCGCAAAGAGCGCGGCGGCATCGGCCTCGACGACGAAGTTATCCCGGATGTGAGAATCGCGAATGGATAACCTCACCCCCTCCGCTTCGCTCCTCCCCCCCTCCACATTGTGGAGAGGGGGCCGGGGGGTGAGGTGATCGAACGCTACTCCACTCCCGAAATTCGCAAACTTTGGTCCCTGCAGCGCAAGTTCGAGATCTGGCGCGACATTGAAATCGCTGCCTGCGAATACTGGCATACTAAAGGCAACATCACCGATGCCGAGCTCCATGACATTCGCACGAAATCGACCTTCACGGTCGAACGGGTAAACGAGATTGAAAATGAAATCCACCACGATGTCATTGCATTTCTGACCGCGCTGGCCGAGAACATCGGTCCGGCTTCGCGCCATGTACACTTTGGCCTAACCTCGTCTGACATCGTCGATACCGCGCAGATGCTGCTGATTCTCGAAGCCGGCGGGCTCATCGACAAGGCTTTGGGCAAGACCCTCAAGGCGCTCTATGACTTTGCACAAAAGCACAAAAATCTGATCGTAGCCGGCCGCACGCATGGTGTACATGCTGAACCGACTACCCTAGGGTTAAAATTCCTCGGCCACTATGCGGAGCTTCTGCGTGCTCGCGACAGGCTACGCCATGCGCTGGAGGACTGCCGTTACGGGAAAATTTCGGGTGCGGTGGGTACCTATTCGCAGATGCCACCCGAGCTCGAAGCGTATGTGCTCGGCAAGTTTGGCCTGAAGGTCGAACCCGTCAGCACACAAGTAATCCCCCGTGATCGGCACGCGTATTTCTTACAGGCCATCGCGCTCACCGGACAGGCGCTCTACCGCCTGATGCAGGAGATTCGCCTGCTACAGCGCACCGAAGGCCGTGAAGTGGAAGAGCCTTTCCAGAAAGGACAGAAGGGCTCGAGCGCGATGCCGCACAAGCGCAACCCAATTCTTGCCGAGCGGATCTGCGGTCTTGCGCGCGTGCTTTCGGGTTACGCGACCACGGGCGAGTACAACATCGCGCTGTGGCATGAACGCGACATCTCGCACTCCGGCGCCGAACGCGTGATACTGCCGGACGCGACGGCGCTCATTGAGTACATGCTGATCAAATCGACCTTCGTGATCGAGAATTTGCACGTGCACGAAAAGAACTGTGAGCGCGTGCTCGACGCGACGCATGGCCTGCTCTTTTCATCGCGCGCGCTCTTGGCAGTGACTGCGAAAACCCGAATGAGCCGCGAAGAGGCTTATGCCATCGTGCAGGCGGCAGCTATGGCAACCTGGGAGAACCCAACCGAGGGCAATCTGCGGCAACGTCTGGAAAATGACAGAAGGCTCACTGCTCTCTCGAAAAAAGACTGGGACGAGGTTTTCGACGCGCGGTCATTCCTGACGCACATCGATACGATATTTGCGCGGGTAATGCCACCTCTGTAGGGGTAGGTTTAAACCTACCCCTACAGAGGTGCTTAAACCGGATATTTTGATTTAAATTCTTCTTCAGAGATAAAAGAAAAGAAACTCATTAATCCGGCGACTTTAAAGATTTTTTCAATCATCGGCTTGATGCCGGTCAGGTGCACGGTGCCGCTCTGCGCCTGAACCGCGTTCACAATTTTAATGAGCACGCCAATGCCGCTCGAATCTATGTAAGAGACATCATTGAGTTGCAGAATCAGCTTTTCGCCGGTCTTGAGGGGTATGGCGTCAGTCTGGCTCTTGAGCTCGACGGATGTGTACATATCGAGGCTGCCCTTCAGGTAGACGACATAATATCCCGCTTTTTCGTGAACCTTGATATCCATTCAATAACCTCTCATCTGCGGGTGGTGCAAATATCGTTTACACTACATATCTGCATCTGTCACGTCGATAATAGATTACCATGAGCCGCCAAGCATTTATTTTATTTTGCCTTACCCTGGCATCTCCCACTGTCGCTTTATTGGCTCAGATGAACGGAACCGGCGATCTCAGCCATCCGACGGTCGATGAACTACACCAGAAACTGAATGAGCTGGTCAGCCGGTTCAAGGCCGACGAAGACCAGAAACGCAAGAATGCGGCAGCAGCCAAGACCCAGGGCGACAAGCCCAAAGACGAGGGTCCCTCCGACGAATTTCGCATCATTCTCGACCGCGGCGGCAAGCGTACCGCCGGCGATAAAGACCACCCGGTCGTTCTCGAAGAGGTCATCATGAAGATGAACGGCTCGAACGTTGCTTCGATAGAGCTGCGTTACGAAGAGGCTGCGATGCGCCGCCAGTTTACTCACAAGCGTTCGATCAAGAACGATGACATTCGCAAGACCAGCTACGGACATCTGCTGCTCTACTACCACGCACAGGGCGATACCCCCAAATCTGAAGTCTTGGTGAACATGAGTTCAACGGATCGGGCCAAGCTACTCGCGATCTATATCGACGGCCTGTTAAGGGCGATACGGGACCTCGATGACCGTGTCCTGGCCGCCAAGAAGATGGCTGGCAAGAAAATGAATAATGCCCTCAACATGGGCATCCGCATCAAGTAATGCACCGGGCGCAGATCTTCATTCTCGGGACTGCAGGCGCCCTGGCCACCATCGGCTACCTGCTCGTCGCGCTCAACAAAGACTCGCTGGGCGCGGTCTCACTGACCACTTACATAGGCATCGTAGTCATGGCGGTGGCGATGAAACTTTCTGGCTACCTGATCACCGGCCCCCGCCGTCCGATTGACGGCAAGCAGTACGGCGATGTCATGGACTGGGCGATGTTGCTCTTTGTCTGGCCGAGTTACGTCACGCCTTTGATCGTGATGCCGCTCATCATCGGCAACGTGGGACTCATCTTCGCGTTATTTGCAGCAGGCATCGGTCTCTTCGCCTTCATCGCGACCTGGGGGCTCAAGATCAGTACGGATCGTCTTCGGGGACGCCGCCGGCACGCAAAGTGGTTCTACTTTATTCCTTCATTCCTCTATTCCGTACCCGCGCTGGTCATCGGCTGGTTTGTCGTGGCTAAGTTTGCTGCAGACCTGAATATTCTGCGCATTGCGAACTATGGCGGATTGCTTTTAGGCGCGTTCTTTAGCTTTTACTGCATCAAGCTCGCGCTCTTCGATCTGTTCACATGGGATGTCCGCCGCTACAAGCTCATGGACGTCTTACCGCTCATAACCGTAGTCGGCTTTGTTGTGGTCATCGCGGAAATCGCGCTACCGCTTTTCGTCGGCAAGACAGAGCAGATTTACCTGCTCTACACCCTGAGCATCTTTGCCCTTGCGTGCGCGCAGGTACTCGGCGTACTTTCCGTAACACGCCGGGCAAAGTTTTGAATGACAGCCTGTTAACCTTACGCGTCGGGGTTGAGCCTCGTAGTGTGCAGGTCGAATACGTAAAGTGAGTAACACCGCATCGCCTGAGCAACGCATTTACACCAGCATTAAGACTTTTGACTTTCCTGAACTGAAACTGGAAAACGGCGAAGTCCTCAAAGACGTAAGGATAGCGTACGAAACCTACGGCGAGCTCAACAAAGAGCGTAGCAATGCAATTCTGATAGCTCACGCTTTTTCCGGCGACGCGCACGCGGCCTTCTACCACGAAGGCGATACCCGACCAGGCTGGTGGGACAGCATGATTGGTCCCGGCAAGGCGTTCGATACGAACCGCTATTTTGTTATCTGCTCCAACGTGATCGGTGGCTGCGCGGGTTCTACCGGCCCTTCGTCGGTAAACCCTGCGACGGGCGCTCCGTATGCGCTGGATTTTCCGCAAATTACCATCAAGGACATGGTCAATGCGCAGAAGCGGCTTGTGGAGCATCTGGGCATTGAGAAGTTATATTCGATTGCCGGCGGCTCGATGGGCGGCATGCAGGTATTGCAGTGGCTGGTGAGCTACCCGCATGCGGTGAGATCGGCAATACCCATCGCCACAACTGCGCGCCACTCGCCGCAGCAGATCGCCTTCAACGAAGTCGGCAGACAGGCAATCATGGCCGACCCCAACTGGAACGGCGGTAACTATTACGGCCGAGAGATACCGCGTGCAGGTCTCTCGGTTGCGCGCATGGTCGGACACATCACTTACATGAGTGAGAAATCCATGGCGCAGAAGTTTGGACGGCGCACGAAAGCGGACCAGGACCAAACCAGGTTCCACGCCGACTTCGAGGTTGAAGGTTACCTGAGAAACCGCGGTGATTTTTTTGTCCGTCGGTTTGATGCAAATTCGTATCTCTACATTAGTAAGGCCATGGATCTTTTCGATGTATCGGAAGGACGCCCCTTAAGCGAAAAATTTTATGAACTGGATGCAAAATTGCTGGTACTGGCCTTTAAATCGGACTGGCTTTACCCGGCGCACCAGTCGCTCGAAATTGTGTCAGCGTGCAAGATTGCGGGTGTGCCCGTGAGCTACCTCGAAATCGAAGCACACTACGGCCACGATTCGTTTCTGGTCGAAACCGAGACGCAGGCACGGCTCGTGAAAAATTTTCTGTCGCGGGTAGAAGCCGCAGAATAGCATGGAGCTCCCCATCGTCGAACTACAGACCGAACGGATTGACTATCGCATCATACTCGAGCTCGTCGAGGCAAAAAGCCGCGTGCTCGACATGGGCTGCGGCGACGGCGAATTGCTCTACCTGCTCAACAAGAACCTCGAGACGCGTTCGCAGGGAATCGAGATCGACCACGAACAGATCATGCAGTGCGTCGAGCGGGGAATTAACGTTCTCCTGGGCGACCTGGACAGCGGACTCACCGATTTTAAGGATAACTCCTTCGATTATGTGATCCTGAACAATGCCCTGCAGGAACTCCGCTACCCGGATGATGTCATCAAGGACGCGCTGCGCGTGGGACGCCGCCTGATCGTCGGGTTTCCGAATTTTGCCTACTACAAGGCCAGACTGCAATTTTTCTTTTCAGGCCGCACACCTGTTACGCCCTCGCTCCCCTTTGCCTGGTACGAAAGCCCCAACCTGCACCTTTTGACGATTGATGATTTTAAGGCCTACTGTGCCGAGCGGGGTTTTCGCATTCTTAGTGAGCGCTACGTGCGCAACCAGAAAGAAATTTATTTTCGTCCGAATCTGCTCGCTCAATGGGGCATCTTTCTGATCACCCGTTAAAGCCTGCATACCAATCGCCTTTTGGTTTTTTGCTTAAGTTGGCGCGCAGGTTCCGAGGCGCAATACACTTGACGCAGCAATCCAGTTTGCCCATCAGATTCTGCAATGGATCTGGATGAACTGGAATCCCTCAGGCGTGAAAACGCATCCTTAAGGCAGACTATCCGCGGTTATGAGACCGTGGTGAGACTGAACGACGAGGAGATCAATCAACTCGAGCAAATGGTGGCGATGTACGAGCGCATCATCGAGTTTAGCCGCGCCGAGCTAATGCAGGCGCGCGAAGAACAAAAAGCCAGCGAGCAGTTGTCAGGCCTTACACGCGAAGAGCTTATCAGCGCGAAAAAAACCGTAGAAGCGTCGGAAAGCGTCTCGCAGATGAGTCGGGCAGAGTTGCTCGATGCGCTAACGCGTATCAAGGAACTGGAGATCGAGAACAAACGTCTGAAAGAGCAGCGCCTGGCGGCTGGCGAAAAAATCAACAGCTAAAATGGACGATCTCATCACCATACTGCTGCTCGGCGGTATTGTCGGGGTCATTGCGATCTTCGGTTACTACGTTGTACGGACCTATCTTATCCCCAAGCGAGTCGAAGAGCTCGCCGAAATGATCAGGCAGGGGCACACCGGCCCGGCAATCAGTAAGCTCGTCAAGATGATTGAAGAAAACGATCGCGATCCTTACCTGCACTTTTTGCTCGGCGAAGCTTATGCGAAGCAAAACGATTTCCAATCTGCCGCAAGCGAATACCGGCAAACGATCAAGATCAGCAAGTGGAGCAACCAGGTCAAAGAAGCGGTGGTGCGCTCGCGTCTCGCCAGGATCTACATGCAGAACCGCAATTTTGACGAGGCAAAAAAGGAATATCTGATTCTGACGCGGCTCGACGCGACCAATAATGAAAACTTCTACCAGGTGGGAGTGCTTTTTGAAACAGCCGGTCTCAACGACAAAGCGCTGCCCTACTTCAAGCAATCCGCTAAACTGAAACCCACGCACGCGGACTCATTTCACCATATTGGAGTTATCGAGTACAATATCGGCAACCTGAACGATGCCAAGCTCGCTTTGACCGAAGCGGTTAAACTGAACCCGAATCTCCACAGCGCGCACTACTACCTTGGCATGTGCCTCAAGAACCAGAAAGACTATGACTGGGCCATACGCGAATTTGACCTGGCCGCCAAGGACGAGACGCTGAAAGGGCGTGCGCTACTCGCAAAGGGTTTGAGTCTGATGGAGAAGGGACAGCTACCCACTGCGCAGGTGGAACTCGAAAAGGGTCTTCAGACCGCGCCGAAAGGCTCGGAGCTTGAACTTAGTCTGCGTTACGCGATAGCTGCCTGCGCCGAACGCAAACGCGATTTCCATACCGCCATTGCGAACTGGGAGCGTATTGCCGACGTAAATCCGAAATTCCGCGATGTAAACGATAAGCTGAAAGCCTACGAGGAATTCCGTACGGACGATACGATCAAAGATTTCATGATCGCTCCACCGGGCAAGTTCGAGGCACAGTCGCGGGCAATTGTCGAAGCGCTGACCTACAAGGTGGTGGATCTTAACGTGATCGATGACTCAGAAGTGCATGTACTCGCAACCGAAGAAGAAGGCAACCGCCGTAACAGTAAGAAATCCAACCGCCTGATCTACATTCTCCGAACGACCGACATGATACCCGAGCGTACGGTGCGGCAGCTGCACGAAGAGATGCGCGCCAAGGGTGCGAACAAAGGCGCGTGCATCAGCACCTCAGAATTTTCGAGCCAGGCACACGCCTTTATACAGTCACGACCGATAGAGCTTTACGACCGCAAGCAGCTGATTCAATTGCTGCGCGCAATCTGATCGTGGCACCAGCTTCGGCCGACGCGGGGAATTTCTCACGGCTGCTCAGAGCAATACTGCCAGGCGAACTCGAAAGCCTGCAGCAACTCGATTGGCAGGTGAGCCCTCTTGCGGGAGAAGCTATTTATGCAAAGTTTGAAAAGCCGGCAGGTATTACCTGCCTTGGCGGTGCGCTGCCTTTCCTGGAGACGCATAAGGCTGAGGCTCCTGCGGGTTTTCTCTGGACGCGCAGCGACAATCTTGCGCGCTATTTAAGCGAAAACCGGGCGCTCTGCCGCTCTTATTTGACAGAGGCCCGCGCTGAGCGACTCGCTCTGCACGGAGTTTTAGAACAGGCACAGCTGTTGCAGGTGTCGGCAGAAACCGCCGGCGCCGAGGCCGCTGCCTTTGCCATTTTTCTTGCCACGCGCGCGGCTGCATCGGGCAACAAGGTACTGCTCGCGGATGCGGACGATCAGAACCAGTTTGTTTTTTCGCTGCTCGGCTTTGCCGATATGCCGCCGGTGCTCACGGAAAACCTGCAAAAGCCGTCTTCTTTTCGCACCGATCTCACGCGCTGCATTACCAAAGCGTGGCAGGGAGTAGATTATCTAAACCTGCAGGCTACCAGCCTGCGGTGTTTCAGCGACCTGGAACTCAGTCGTATCTGCGGCTTTCTTGACGCCGACTATGATACCATAATCCTCTATTCGGGCCGGCGCGCGAGTCCGTGGCTGAGCCTCAATGCGGCGCTCACCTTCTCGTTCTGCGCTCCCTCGCTGAAAGGCGAAATGGCCGCGCTCATACGCCATGCCGGCTCGCCGCACCTCGTGCTGCTGCGCCGCGGCGATGACTATTATTTTCCCTGGCTAACGCCTGAGTTTGCCCGCATCGTACCTGAAGACCGCTGGCAGAACCTGCCGGCAAATCTGAACGTGCTTGCGGGTTTTGTCGATCGCGTGCTTTCTGCGCGACGCGTCGTCATCGGCAATGGCGAAATAGGGGGAGCTCTGAACGTTCTGAATGGAGCATCTTTGTACTTGCGGCTCAGCGGCGTTGATGCGAGTGAAGCCGAGCAGACTATCAGGAGCCTGCAAAATCGCCTGCGAGCTTATTACCCGCGCGATGCGTTTTTCAGCGCCCGGTCGGCGACACGGGCTCTGGCCCGCCTTGAGCTTGTGCCCGTAAGCGTATTGCTGGAAATCAATGCCCAACCACAGCTTGTGAGCCTGCCGGCTTCGCCCGAGCTGCTCTCGGCAGCGGTTTTTCCGCAGGGTGTGATACCGGCACTGGATAAGGATGGCGTGCGCATCAGCGCGATTGGCCCCGGCGGGCTCGACCGCTTCCGGTCGCTGGCGCTGCGCGGCCAGATAAGAGAAGTGTATGCGGCAGAGCGATTGCGCTGGAGAAAACCCAATGCGCTTGCGGCATTACTCGAACAAATGCAGCTTTAGACAATGAGCTCAGGGTCATTTTTGCAATGAAAAAAGTTCTATTCATTCTGCTCTGCTGCTTCTACACCTGCCAGAAACCGCCCCAGTTTGTCCTGCAAGGCTACTTCTTTGTAGGTGCCCCGGATGAGGCTACAGCGCAGCGCGAGAACCCCCTTCTGGTGCATACAGCAGCCTCAGTAATCGAGGCTATCATCGCTGAAGACCGAGAGAAGCTGCTCGGCTTTGTAAATACCAAAGATGGCGCAATCATCGATGCCAAAGCCTTCGTCAGTTATGAGCAGGTGCGCAGTGCGCTCTATGACAAATCGGCAATTCTCAGCCGCGTACTCTGGGACGACAAGTACTGGAAAGAAACCGCGCCTGAGGATAACGTGCGCAGCTACAGGACGGTTTTCTCGCGCGCGGGCGAAATCAAACTGGCGCTCTTCTGGTATTCTGCGACCGAATGTGAAGTGCGTCTCGATTTTGAGGGCCGCCCCTCGATGGGACTGATGGGAAATTTGATTTTCCGCAAGCGTGGCGATCGTTGGTACCTGATGAATTTTTTCTGAACACCTTCTAACGCCGCAGCACAAAGCTGATTGTGCGGTAAACATAGTAACACGCATAAGGCACTGCGCTCGCCAAAAGACCGGCAATGACCGCCGGCATCTGCGCTTTATCTGTGGAAAAAGTCGCTGCTAATTGCGGCCAAAACTGCCAGACAGTAAAACCTGAGAACATGCTAATTAGCGCCGTTGTAGTATTGTGTCGCCGGGCGTAGAAGCCAGACAGGAACGGAAAAAACAGCGCAACAAGACCGATTGCTGATGATTCGGTAACCAAATTGTGGATGTGACGGTTTGCCAGAGTCATCTGCAGCGCCCAAAGCGCAATCGCCACTGTGCTTATGCGTGACAATAACAGCAGTCGTTTCTCCTCGCGCACAAACTTCGCGAGCAGGTTCTCTCCGACCAGTACCGAAGGCGCAAGCAATGCTCCGCTCGCAGTACTGAGTATCGCTGAAACCAGCGCCCCGAAAAAGATAATCTGTACCCAGACGGGCGTTTTCATCTGGATCAGTTGTGGCAGCAGAAACTGCATGTCTGCAGGCAGATCGCCCTTGGAAAGCAGCCTGACAGCCACAAGCCCCAGAAAAAGAGGAACCATCGCGACTGTCAAATAGAGCACTCCTGCCACGATCGATGACACAGCAGCGACTCGCTCGTTTTTGGACGACATCACCCGCTGGAAGACATCCTGCCCCGGAATCGAGCCCAGACCGAGTACTATCCAGAGCGAAACATACGTGAGCCACGATACTCTACCCTGCGGCAGAAGAGAAAAATGCGATTGCGGCACATCTGCCATAACCGTGCTCCATCCGCCTGCCTGCTTAAGCAGATAGAAAAAAACGGCTACAAGCCCGGTCACGATCAGCGTCATCTGCAGGGTATCGGTGAGGGAGACAGCCCACATGCCACCCATCGTAGTATAGAGCGTAACGAGCAGTGCCATGGCGACGATGGAGACCTCGAGCGATGCGCCGGTAATTGTATGGAAGACGATGCCCAAAGCAAGAAATTGCGCCGCGATCCAGCTGACATACGAGAAGACCAGAATGACCGACGCTACCACCTCGGCGAAAACACCATAGCGAACACAAAAGAAATCGCCAAAGGTAGTAAGATTCATGCGGTAGAGACCGCGCGCGAACAAAGCGCCTACCAGGATCAGGCAGAGCGCGGCGCCGAACGGCTCTTCAATGACGCCGAAAAAGCCGGACTGGACAAAATTGGCTGAAGAGCCGAGTATTGTCTCGGAGCCAAACCACGTTGCGAAGACTGTCGCGGTCGCCATGAAGTAGGACAAGTGCTTTCCCGCCAGCGCGAAATCACGATGATCGCGCACCCTGCGCGAAGCCCAAAAGCCGATCAGCAGGGTAACGACAAGGTATGCGATGACGCCGGCAACCAGCACGGCTCAGCCCTGGCGGGTTAAAAGAAAATAGAAATTATCGCCTTCGCCCACTGGCTGGTTAAAACCACCGATGCCAATAGCATGCTGCGATGAAAGTACCTTGATTTCGTCGTACAGCAGATCTTTAACGAAACCGGGCAGCCTGGCTTCGCTGTAATCCATCGCCAAACAGTCGGTACTGCGCCAGCGCGAGCGACTTCTTGCAGTCACAAATTCGCCGGCTGCAAAGCGGGGATCAAAAAAGTACCAGATGCCGCTGCCATCGCCGCGAAAGGTAATTCCGAACGGAATAACCTCGAACATAAGCCACTGGCTGAATAAGTTAAAAGGCTTGTACTTACCCGCATTTTCAATACGCCTAAGCCAGGTGCCGGTGTAATTACCGGGAGCGAGCGCGGGCGCAGCGGCCTCGCCACAGAAGCGGCGTTCAAGCTCTGCTTCGCTCATCGAACGGAATTCAGCGATCAGGCTATCAGCGTTCATAGACGTAAAATCCGCGGCCGCTCTTCTGCCCCAAATGTCCAGCTTCAACCTTCTTACGCAAGAGCAGGCATGGACGGTACTTTGGATCCTGGTAGTTTTCGTAGAGTGTCTGCGTCACAGCAAAGACTACATCCAAACCGATAAAATCTGCGAGTTCGAGCGGCCCCATCGGAAAATTGTAGCCGAGCTTCATCGACGTGTCTATCTCTTCTGCGGTCATCAATCCCTCTTGCAGCGCAAATATTGCCTCGTTTAGCAGCACAATACCCAGCCGCGAGGTGATAAAACCCGGCGCATCTTTGCAAACTACCGCTGTCTTGTCGAGACGTGCAGCGACGTCGCGCGCCAGGGCAAGCGCAGAAGGTTCAGTCGCCTCTGTAGTGATAATCTCGAGCAGTTTCATGACGCGGGGGGGATTAAAAAAATGTAGCCCGACAACCCTGCCCTGGCGGCGGGGATTCACGGCGGTCGAAAGCGTAGTGATCGACAAAGAAGAGGTGTTGCTGGCGAAGAGGGATGTATCGTGCGCGCGCAGGTCGAACTCGTTAAAAATCTTTTTCTTTATTTCAATATTTTCTGTGACGGCTTCGAGCATCAGGTCATAATGCAGCTGTGCCTTGCCGAAGCCGGCAAGAATATTCAGTCTGCCACTGGTATCGACAAATCTCTTACCGGATTTCTCGTCGCGCTCTTTGTCTTTTGCTGCCCATTTTTCGAAATTCTCCGCCGCCTGAATACGCACCTTCTCGTTGGTATCCATGACATCGACCTGCGCTTCCGGATAAGACCGGGCAAAAATGTAGGCGATACCCGCCCCCATCGCGCCGCCCCCGGCAATCAATATCTTTTGTAGCGCCGGAATACTGTGGCCCGTAGTTGCACTGTGCGAAAAAGCCGATGGGCTCTGTGTTTGCATGCGCCAGTCGAAAACTGTCACTTAGGGCGACAACGCTTCGATATCTGTCGACGCGAAAAATGTGCCTCAAGAGTTTACTTTCGCGCTTTGACACAAAACGATTTGCGATGGAAACGAGTCTCGCCGAGCTTACCGATCGCGGCCCGATGTGCCGCCGTGCCATAACCCGCATGCCGTTCGAGGCCGTAGCCGGGAAAGCGCCGGGCGGCGCGTTCGATGAGCATGTCGCGCCTCACTTTTGCCACGATGGAGGCAGCAGATACCGGAAAATATTTCTGGTCTGCTTTGACGCAATAATCTACCCGGGGCATGGCTTTCGCCATACGTATCGCGGGGTACTCAAACCTGTAATTGCCATCAGCTATAATGCGGATCTCATGCGCGGCAAAACCATGACGGCTCAGAAGTGACTGCACCGCGCGGTAGATACCGTAGCGTATCGCCGCGTTGATATTGTACCGATCGATATAGCGCACCGAGACGTGCGATACGGCACAGGGCAGCGCGGCTTCCAGGACTGGCGCAAGTTTTTCCCGTTCAGTTGTCACAATCCTCATCCGAAGAGAGCAGTGAAGGACCGAGGCGAACCAGGTTTCCGCAGGAATTGCCTGCCAGGCTTCGCGAGTAAGCATAACCGCTCCGACAGTTACTGGTCCAAAGAGCGCGCCACGGCCCACCTCATCGACGCCGATTACCGCACGGTACCACTTTCCTTCGGGCTCAAAAAAAAACCGCGCGAGCGCGCGGTTATCTTCGGTTTCCTGCGGCAAACAGTTAAGCAGGAGTTTCCACTGCAGCTTCCGCCGCAGGAGCGGCTTCCGCAGGCTTTGGTTTCGAGGCCTTATAGGCCTGCGCCTTCGCAAAGAGCGGATCTTTGACAGGCTTACGAACAATTTCTTTCAGGCGGCTGTCTTTGCCCGACTTATCGCGCAGGTAGTACAGCTTCGCGCGCCGGACTTTACTCGAACGAACTTTCTCTACCTTGTCAATGGTTGGTGCATAGAGCGGGAAAATACGCTCCACGCCGACATCGAAGCTCACCCGACGCACAGTGAAAGTCTTGCCCGAACCCTGATTCTGGATCGCAATCACGAGACCTTCATAGATCTGGATACGCTCCTTCTGGCCTTCTTTGATTTTGTAGTGCACTCTGACTGTGTCGCCTACGGAAAAGTCGACCGGGCGGTTGACCACGTCGTAGTGAAGCTGTTGGAGGATTTGGTTGAGCATTTGTCTTTCTTTGCTCTGAAGACAGGGCGTCAACCGTTCGGGAATATTGCCCAGCAAGATGTTGAAAAAATCCCGTGCTCGCTGCAGGCGCTTAGCTCAAGTCGCGAGTCAGCGACCCCGATTCGCGCTGCAAACCACTTGCGAAACGCCCCTCACCACAGCACGGTGAGGGGCTATCTGCAGCTTAAGCTCGGTTTCAACATCCTGCTTCATTGCTGTTTTTCAACAGCCTGATCGCCTTAACCCAGCAACTCCGGCTCTTCGGCAAAGATCTCGGTCAGAGCTTCGTCGAACGGCCGGTTGCGAAAACCGAGCTCCCGTGTTGCTTTCGCGTGGCTTATCCGAATGCCAAAAGACGGAGTGATTTTGAGCACACGGCCGCGCCCCGAGACGCGCTGCCACGCGGCGAGAAAATCGGCGAAGTCATAATCATCGCCGGTCGTATTGTACGCTTCGCCCGCCGATTTGTCATTTTCGAGCGCAGCAACCACAGCGTCTGCAACATCGCCGGCATAGACCAGCGGCCAGGCAAGCCCGGGAAAGGGCAAAAAGGGTAGCTTCATCAGCCTGGCAAAAAAGGGCATGATATTCGCGTCACGCGCGCCGTAAACAGCAGAGGGACGTAGTGCGGTCAGTGCGATACCGTTCTCGTTACAGAGGCGCCACGCCAGCGCTTCAGAAAGTTGTTTCGTGGCGCGGTAAGCTCCGCCTTCGCGTGCTTCGCCGTTTACCTGCGGCGCGTTCTCGTCAATTTCACTGAGCAGCGAAAACTTATAGAGGCCGATCGTGCTGATCTGTATCGCGCGCCGGATGCCATTTGCGGCAGCAGCGTGGTACACGTTTTCTGTGCCAATTTTATTCGGCAGAAAGTTCGATTCCCAGTCGAGTGCAGTTAGGCGGTAGAGCGCGGCATTCGAGACTACAACGTCACATCCGGCAAAAGCCGCTTCGAGCGAGGCGCTGTCGGTCAGGTCAGCGCGACGAAATTCCACGCCTTCTCTGGCTAAAAAAGCCGCCTTGTCGGGGTTTCGCACAACCCCGACGACCTTTGCGCCGCGCCTGAGCAGGGCACGGCAGATGTAGACGCCAATCATGCCCGAAGCGCCGGTGACAGCGACGGTTTTTCCGTTCAGATCCATCTGCTGGCAGTGCGCCTTAGCGGCTGCGGCCTTCGCAGCGGGC
>CAYOZO010000078.1:0-16308 GCA_964408405.1 uncultured Turneriella sp. | reverse complement strand
CTCGCGCAAAAAATCGCCTTTTTGGCGTTTTGCTTGAGTTGGCGCACAGGCTCTTAAGCTGTGGGAGCGTTCCTTGTATTGAAATCGGCGCGCCTGCACATTTTTTCCCGTATTATGTCACATTAAATGGCTGTCGAAAGGCAGCCATAAATCAGGATGTTGGAACCGAGCCTAAGCTGCAGACAGCCCTTCACCATGTTATGGTGAGCGGCGTTTTGCGAGCGATTTTGGCACGAAATCGCAGCGTCTGCAGCGAGCACGGATTTTTTTTCAACATCCTGTTAGATGACTCCCGTAACCGCCCTCCCCCCTGCCTTTTGCGATAAACAATGCGCCGCCGGGGCCGATAATAGGATATGGAGCGTGCGTTTCTGCAAAACCTGAAATATGCCTTGAGCGCGCTCTTATTTGTTTCGACGCTGCACTGCGCCGCGCGCCAGGTGCGAAACGACATCGAGCTCGAAGAGGCTGCAAGGCGCGCGGCAGCCAACGACGAAAAGGGCTGGCAGGCACTCGAACGCACCATTCGCCCGAAAGATGAGGATTTCGACCTTGAGATGCAGAGAAAGGCGCTGCTCGAGGTGGGCAAGATTCCGTCAGCGCGCTCTGAGAACCTGCTGACAGAGAACCTTACCAACAGGTATTTGCGCGGAGAAGCCGTACAGGGCCTGATGCAGCAGCGCAATGAAAGTAACCGCACAAAGATTGACGAGGCGATCATCAACGCCGCACGCAGCAACGCGCAGGAATACAGCGGTCTTACCCGCGAAGAAATTCGCGCGCTCGGCGAATCGGACAACCCTGAAGCCGTCAGGTTGCTGAAGCAGCAAATCGGTCGCGACCCTAATAAAGATGAGCTGGTAATTGAGTCTCTGGGTAAGATACTGCGCCGCCAGAAGCGCTCCTATTATATACCGCTCGATTTTACCCTGCCATTGGGACAGGCGCCCGGTACGGGAGCGCAGCTACAATTTGAAGATATCTCGCCGAAAACGGACGAAGCTCCCCCGGTCGCTACTGGTAGCGAAGACACCGACCCCGAGAAAGTGCTGCTGGAATTCTTGGGTACCGATGCAATATCCGAAACGAAAGATAAGGCCGTGCAGAGCATCGCCGATGCGCATGGCGGCAAAATCGACTATCTGCTCGCCCTGGCGGGAAAGCCTTCGCTCTCCGCCGCTGCGCGGATTGCAATCATCGATTATCTGACGCGCTACGCAGTGAACAACCAGGACAAAGCCATGATTGGCCGGTTCAGTGCGCTCAAACGGCGGTCAGGCAACCGCGAGGTCGCATCTTCGATCGACCTGTCGATTCGTATCCTGGCAAACGCTTTCGGCACTCCGGTCGTAAGCGGCGGCCGAACCCGGCGCGTTGTCATTACCGACGGCTATGATCCTTTGCCCAAAGAAGCCGATATCATTACGCTGAAGCAAAGGCCCTACCCCGAATATTCAGCCGCCGATGTGAAAACGAACCTGAAAAAGGCGCTGCGCCACTATCGCCTCGATGCAGGACTTGCCGAGCGTATGCAAAAGCGCGTGCAAGATCTGCTGAATCTGCCGGAGAACAGGCAGTCGAGCGAGCGTAATCTGATTTTCGCAGCGCTGGGGCGTCTTTACCCGCAGAAAGATTTCTATGTCCTGAAAGAGCAGGGTCAGGATGCGTTCAGCAAGCCGGGCTATTTCACCACGACCCTGCGCCTTGTGACCTCGTCTGCGCGCGGCAGGTCATGGCAGATTGCAGTACTGCAGCGTATCTGGGGACTGACTTATGCTGAGGCAGATATGCTGCGGCAGATTTATCTGCGCGACGGCAAGCTGTTGCAGCAGCGCATGCGGCTCTGAACCCACTCTTACTTTGCCGCCTGTCGGCGAAAAGCAGACCGACGCCGATGCGGCTCAGAAACGAACTGCTCCTCGTATTCGCGATGGTGATCTGGAGCGGTTCATGGACTTCGGGTAAACTGATCGCCGGCTCTGCCGACCCCAACACCACGCTCTTTTGGCGATTTGTCTTCTCTGCGCTGGCGCTCGCACCTATGGTGCGCCTCGCTGGCGAATCGTTTCGCACCAGCGCGCGACAGATGACATGGGCTGCGCTCGGCGGACTCATCATCACCGTCTATACATTCCTCTTTTTCATTGGTCTGAGGACGGGTTATGCGGGCGCGGCAGGCGTTCTCGTCACATCCATGAACCCCATTTTTACGTATTTTCTGACGCGCATCTTCCAGGGGCAGACGCTCAGCCGCCGCGACGGCATCGGTTTAATATTCGGCGTCAGCGCTGGTGTCGTCTTGCTCGAGCTCTGGGCTGTTTCACCCGAGAAACTTCTGCTTTCGGGCAACCTGCTCTTTCTCGTCTGCGCGATGATCTATGCGTTTGTCACCATGACAACCAACACGGCGACGCGGTCGATGTCGATCCTGCTCTATTCTTTCTACGTCAATCTGCTGGGCGCGCTGTTCGTTCTGCCGCTCGCGCTCATGCACTGGAAAGAGACCCCGGATATCAGCGACACAACTTACTGGTTCAACATTTTCTACCTCGGCGTTATCTCGAATGCATTTGCAACGACGGTTTATTTTTACGCGGTGAAGAAACTCGGTTCAGCTCGGGCCAGTTCGTATATTTTTATTGTCCCGGCGACAGCGCTGCTGATTGCCGCTCTCTACCTCGATGAGCCCGTGCACGCAAGTACACTCATCGGCGGTCTGTTAGCTCTAGTGGGAGTTACCCTGTTACGAAGATAGCAATCTGCGAACAACCGGCATTCAGGCCTCGTCCTGATCCATCAGCTGCTTGATTGTTTCGGCCATCACATCCGGCTGGTTTTTGAATTTGACGCCATTTACGGTAATCTCATCCTTAGTAATTTGTACGCCAGTCTTGCGCGGAATGGAGCTACCCACAGAAGCCGCCCCGCCATCCGAGCTATAGGCGTCCATTCCGCCGGTAGCGGAAGCATCGTCATTCTCGAGCGCAAGCTCACTGCCACCCGTTTCGCCTTCCGGAAAATCTTCGGAAGGCGGCGTCTCGGGAATATTTGCCGGCGGGGCTTCGATTATCTCGATCGCCTCAGGCACCTTTTTTGCTAGCACGGTATAGAGGGCTGTACCCAGAACGAACATCAACAGACCACTCACCAAAGGACGGAAGATGATCGCGACAACGCCGCTGTCAGAAATGATTGTGAAGACGAGAGCTACAAGCGCGCCCAGCGCCGACAGCAGCAAACTGAGTTTCAGGTGCGCTGCGGTAAAAAGAGAGGGCATGCTTACACGGCGGGACTAAATATCTTGCGAAAAAACGCTCCCACGCCTGACTCATGGCGCCTCGGCAGCTCCTGCTCGAGTATGCGCGAGGCGACGATGTCGAGGCAGGCAGCAGCCTTGCAGTTCGGAAACAGCTGGTAGAACGGTTTCTGCCGGCGAATCGATTTTGCTACATTGTCGTCGTCGTAAATGAACCCCAGGTTTTCTACGCGCACGTTTAGAAACTGGCTCGAAATGTTGATAACACGTTCCGCGACTTTTTTACCCTCGAGCGAAGAAGTTGCGCGGTTAACGAGCAACTTGATATTTTTGTCCTGTGCGACCAGCACGATGGATTTAATGATTCCGTAAGCATCGGTAATTGCTGTTGGCTCTGGAGTAGTGACCACGATGATCTTGTCTGCCGGCAGAGTAAACCCAACGACGTTAGAAGACACACCGGCGCCCGTGTCAATCAGCATGATGTCGTAGCCGGTGAGTTTCTCGAACGCCGAAACCAGGCTGTTCCGCTCTTTGTCTGACAGGTTGGCGAGCATACTGTAACCCGACGCACCGGCGATGATATCAAGCCCTTCCGGCGTGCGGATAATGATTTCTTCGAGCTCTTTATGTCCCTTGATAACGTGATAGAGATTAAACTTGGGCACAACACCGAGCAGAACGTTGATGTTGGCTAGCCCCAGATCAGCATCAAAGAGCAGTACCTTTTTGCCAGCAGCAGCCAGAGCCAAGCCCAGGTTTACCGATATGGTCGATTTACCCACGCCACCCTTTCCGCTGGTCAGAGTGATGATCTGCGTAGTCGTACCTGGGTCTGACTTTCCCACCATCTGCCGGAGCGTGCTTGCCTGGTCCATTTACCCTCTTATCTTATTTTCGATCAATTGACTCAGATTCATCAAGCCATTTTTTCAGCAGTGAGTCGGCGATCAGCAGCCGGTCTGCGTCGAGCCAGTCTTTTGCGACATCCTGGCCATTGGTCAGCATCGAGAACGGCCGATGCCAGATGTCCGCCATTTCAATGATCGGGGCATAGCTGTAACTTTCGTCGATTTTGCTGATAATAACTCGGCTGTAATTGAAGAGTTCGAAACGGTCAAAAAGCAGCTTTGCATCCTGCAATCGCGTCGTCGCCGGAATCACCAGGTGCGTCTCGATCGCATGCTGTGCATGTACCGCATCAAAAAATGTCTTTTGCCGGGCGAGAAACTCGCGATTCGCCGGGCTCGAACCGCTGGTATCCACCAGAATGAACTCTGCTTGGCTGCTGTCGATAGCGGTACGCAGTTCATCGGGCGTGCGACAGACCTTGCAAGGAATATCCATGATGCGGGCATAGACCTTGAGCTGCTCGGTCGCTGCGATGCGGTAGTTGTCAATGGTAATTAACTCTACCCGGCGCTTCTGCATGACGCTCAACCGGGCAGCTAACTTGACCAACGTTGTCGTCTTGCCGGCGCCGGTTGGCCCCACCAGGGTAATAATACGCTGTGAGGCAGAGGTTGTCGTGCGAATATGTTCAGCCAATACCTCGCGCGCCTTTGCATGTACCTTTTTGCGCAGCTTATAGTCGGTCGAGGCAACCTCTGCGCGCGTGCGCATCGCGAGCGATTCAGCAAATGCCGGGCTGAATCCCATTGCGACGCAGTGCTCGTAGAGCGAAAGCAGCTCGCGTTCTTTCACGAGGTCAAGGTCGGGACCGCCCTTACTCTTCAGCGCCTGCCGCAGCCCTGCCACTTCTGCTTCCAGGCGGCGGATTTGCTCAGCGCTGGGGGGCACGACGCCAATGGGCAGGATTTCCTTGCGCAGACTCGGTTCGACCTCGCGCACGAGCGGCGTGCTCTCCGCTGAGACACCCGGTGCCTGCCCATCGGTCGATTTACGGAACGACGTCCGGTTGAGCATTTCTTCGAGCAACTTCAGCTTATTATCGATCGTCTCATCTTTCTTTTTCGGCTGTACCTGCTTTTTTTCGAGAATCGCTCCGCTGATTTCCCAGCGCTTAGCGCGCGTAATTCTTCCCCAGACAGTTTTGACTGGTACTTCGCGCTGGTGCGAGATTAATACCTCAGGTCCGCTGCCGTATTTGCTGCGAACTTTGGCCAGCACCTCGGCATGAGTATCGCCATATTCGGTAAAGTAATGCATCAGGCATTCACCTCACTTTCTTCCAAAATTACCTTGGTCAGTTCAACGAACCGTACATCGCGTGGAATTTCTTCGTAAGCGATTACAGCAAATGAGCGCGTAGAAATTTCGCGCGAAATAATTTCAGCAATGGCAGAGCGAATTTCTGACCCACAGACAAAAACGGGAAACTTTCCGCCATTCTGCATCGTGTTGTAAGCGCTCAGCAGCGCAGCCCTCAAACGTTCGCGATAATGCGGATCGAGCGCCAACACCCTGCCATCGCGCTCGTCAATCGTGATGTTGCCACGCACGTCGTATTCGATCTGCGGGTCAATCACTGCCGCATACAGTGCCTTGTTCTTATCCTGGTAAGGCGCAACGATCTGCCGCGCGAGCCGCTGGCGCACAATATCTGTCAAAAGCTCCGGGTTCTGCACCCTCTGGCCATAGTCGGCAAGAGTTTCAAGAATCGCCGGCAGGTTACGAATAGATACATTTTCGCGCAGGAGATTGTGCAGGATAGTGAGTAAGACGCCAGGATTCGGAAACAGTTTGCTGACTTCATCGACGACGCTCGGGTACTTTTGCCGCGTTTTATCGAGCAGCAGCTTGACTTCTTCCCGGCCCATAATCTGCGGCGCGTATGCGCGGAATGTCTCCTGCAGGTGGGTGATGATCATGGTACTGGCATCAATGACGATATAGCCTTTTTCTTCAGCCTCGCGCTTCTTTTCCGGATCGATAAGAATAACGCGCTGTCCAAATGCCGGATCAGTCATCACAAGATCCGGTGACGCCGGCTGAATTTCTTCCCGGACATTGGGGTTCGCCAGCGCTCCGAGATACTCCGGATACACTTTGGTGCGGGCTACCTCAATTCCGCCTATGAGTATGACGTACTCGTTGCCGTCGAGATCGAGATTATCATTGATCCGCACCGGCGGCACGATCATGCCCAGGTCTGACGCCATTTTTTGGCGCAGGTTGGTAATGCGGTCGAGCAGGGTACCACCCTGCTTGCGATCGAGTAACGGCACCAGGTTAAATCCGATTTCAATTTTCAGAGGATCAACCGCCAGCTCATCGAGAAAGCGTTCGGTGGAGCCAACCTTCTGCTGCTCCTGAATCGCTTCCTGCTTTTGCGACTCTGCTATCTTTTGCTGGCGCATATTGTAGGCGAGGAAACCCAGTAACAGGCTGATCACCCAAAGGGAAATTTTGGGAAATCCGGGCACAAGCGAAGCGGCAAACAGCGCACCTGCAGTAATGTAAAGAGTACGCGCATTCTGGAACATCTGCACTGAAAGCTCGCTGGGCAGGTCGTTCTTTGCCCCTGCGCGCGTAACGACCATACCGGTAGCCGTGGTGATCAGGAGCGAAGGAATCTGCGCTACAAGTCCATCACCAATGGTCAGCAGTGTGTAGGTTTTCAGAGCCGTCGCAAAGTTTTCACCCCGCATTGCCATACCGATAATGAGTCCGCCGATAATGTTAATCGTCGTAATGATGAGGCCCACTCTTACATCGCCCTGGACAAACTTGGTAGCACCATCCATCTGTCCGTAGAAGTCCACTTCGCGGCGCAGGTTCTCGTTGCGGCGACGCCCCTCTTCTTCAGTTACGCGACCTGAAGTGATATCGGCCTCAATGGCCATCTGCCGGCCCGGCAAAGCATCGAGAGCAAAACGGGCCGATACTTCTGAAATGCGCGTCGCGCCTTTGGTAATGACCATCATCTGTACGAGCACCAGGATGATGAAGACCACGAAACCAATGACGTAGTTATTTCCGACGACGAACTCGCCGAACGCCCTGATCAGTTTGCCTTCAAAAGCCGGTCCCTTTGCCAGAATAAGCCTGGTCGAAGAAACGTTGAGCGCAAGCCGGTACACTGTCGAAACCAGCAGCAATGTAGGAAAAACCGAAAAGTCCGCAATCTCGCGGTTGAACATCGCGGTAAGCAGCGCGACGATCGAGATCATGATACTGACCGCGAGCAGAAAGTCGAGCAGCATCGCCGGCAGCGGGATAATCAGCATTGCGACCACGGCAATGACTGCAACGCCAAGCATGATGTCACCCTGCTGGTACCACTTCTTCATCAGGCTACTCTATCTCTCTGGAACTTGGCGCTCAAGCTGGGTATCGTCGCCACAATGCGGGCAAGCAGCTCAAGCAGCTGACCTGGTATGATCTGGTTTAGCTGGACATTGTCATAAATGAAGCGCGCCATCGGCTTGTCTTCATAGATGGGTATATCATTTCGCTTTGCTACCTCGCGAATAATGCGCGCAACTTCATCAGCGCCTTTAGCCACCAGCCTCGGTGGAATACCTTCTTCGTCAAAGGCAAATTTTATGGCAACCGCATAGTGCGTCGGGTTGGTGATCACCAGGTCTGCTGTAGCAACAGCCTGGCGCATAGAAGAACGCAGCGCCTCTTGCATGCGCTGGCGCTGCCTGGCCTTGATCTGCGGATCCCCTTCCTGTTCGCGGTATTCCTGCTTGATTTCCTGCTTGGTCATTTTCAGACTTTCAATGAACTGCGACCGCTGGAAAAGGTAATCGGGCACCGACATCACAAGCAGTATGAGTATCAGAACCAGCGCCAACTTGAATGCCATATACCCGATGGAGCGCAGAGCTTCACTGACGCCCATCTTGCCGGTTTTCATGAGAGCAAGAAAATCATCGCTGATAATCATGTAGCTCGCGACGCCAATCAAGACGATTTTGATGATTGTCTTCGCGAGGTTGACATAAATCTGCTTAGAGAAAAAAATCCGCTCGACCATGCGATTGAACGAGAATGAGATATTCGAGAGTTTTGGCCTAAGCGGTTCAAGCGAAAACAGAAAACCTGTCTGCGTGAGGTTACCGATGACCCCCATTACCATGACGGCAGCGAAAAATGGCGCGAGCATCAGAAAAAACTCGCGCGCAACCGCCAGCATCATCGGCATCATGCTCGCTTCTCGCACGACACCCAGGCTGTTGAAGTTACCGATGTAGAGTTTGGTGATTCGGGCGAGTGACGAAAGTATCCAACCGGCACTGGCGAAGAGCACGACGAGTCCACCCAAAGTACCCAGCGCCGCCGGAATTTCCGCGCTCTTGGGTACACGTCCCTTTTCACGCTCACGGCGGCGCCTGAGTTCGGTTGGCTCTTCTGTGCGGCCTTCGTCTTCGGCCGCAAGCATGACGAGCGAATCGAGATCCCCATAGCCGGCAGCCGGAGCAAATGCGGGAACAAGCTGGTCAGGCCGGGGTAATAGGCGGTCGAGACCGGAGTTTAGCCGGCAGACAAATGAGCGCCAGAGCGCAATAAAGGATGAAATCCACGCCGCAATAATGCGACATAATACAGGATAGCTGACCTGTCAAGGATTTAGCCAATGACTGACATGTGCTTCCACTTGCCGCCGACGAAGCGGCGCCAGAAAACCGAGGCCTGCACGATACTGAAAACTGTGGCGGCGCCCCAAGCCCAGTAAACGGCACCCTGCTCATGGCGAAACAGGTAGGCCGGCAGAACCATGAGCGGCCAGGGCAAAAGCAGCGCCATAATTGTCACAAACCGAGTATCCCCAGCACCCTTGAGCGAGAACGAAAAGATCAAATTGACGCTGTCAGAGATCGTGAACGTCGCCACAAACATCAGCAGGTAGGGTGCGATCACGCTGACCTTTGCCCACATTTCGGCATCGTCTTTATTGGCAAACCAGCTGAGGTAAAAACCGGGAAACAGCACGAATGTAAGTCCCACTGTGAGAATGTACATGACCGTTACCTGCCAGCCGGTCCAGACAGCACGTTCGGCCTGATCGGGCTTCTTTTCGCCGAGAAACTGGCCTACCAGTACCGAAGTTGCCTGCGCCATGCCGAGCGCCGGCAGAATCGACAGCATCATGATCGTGACAACAATGCTCGATGCCGACAGCGCCGCGCTGCCGTCAACCATGCGCCCGATGAAAATCAGAAAGATGCTGAAGGCAAGGCCTTCGAGTGCCCATTGCATGCCGCTCGGCACGCCAAAACGGATGAATCTTTTCATGAGCTCGCTATTCCATTTCCAGCCGGTGGTCAGACCATATTCACGGCGTTCTTTGTCGGTGAAAACAAGCGCCATGCCATAGAGCGCTGCAACCGCCGTACCGATCGCCGTCGCGTACCCGGCGCCAGCGATACCCATTCTGGGAAAACCCAATTTTCCCAGAATCAAGCAATAGTCGAGAATGGCATTCGCGACAAGCCCGACCCCATTGATCTGCATAATGACCTGTGTGCGCCCGAGACCCGTGAAATAACCACTGGCTGCGGCGACAATGGCTGTCGGCAACGCAGAAAAGCACATCGCCACAAAATAGTCGACTTCGAGCTGCTGCATCGAGGGCGCATGCCCCATGGCTGCAAATATGCTACCGGTCACCGGGATCAGACCGACAAAAAGTATGCCGCCGATTACGCTGACATAAATTGCCTGCCAGACTGCAGGCCCGATCATCGAATTACGATTCGCACCAAAGTATTGCGCAACAAAGGTTGTCACATACGACGCGGTCTGTTGCAGGAGGGCCATGGGAGTCCAGAAGACCCCCATGACCGCAACAGCTGCGCCCATGGCCTCGGTGGAAAACTCCGCCAGAATCAGCCGGTCGATAGTCATTTGCAGATTCCAAAAGCTGTTCGCGACAATAAGCGGCCAGGCGATCGAAAGTACCATTTTCCAGCGATCTAAGCGTTTTGCCGGAAATTCGGGTGCGGGTGCAGGGTGTGTTACGAGTTCAGACATGAATATTCCTTTTAGATTGTATTATTTTGCGAGATCGAAGGCATAGGAAAATTGGAGATCCACACGATCGTACTTATCGAAGATTCTCAGGTCGGGATCGCCCGAGGCGATGAAAACCCCGGTGTATTGAACGTAGGTTGAAATGACGTCGGTAATCTTGTACGTGAGGTTAAAACGAAAAAGAATGTTGCTGTATTTGAGGAACGTCACGACAAACGAGTTGAAACTCAAAGTTTCGCGCAGGAAATTTTTGGAATAACCCAGCGCATACGAATGCATCGCCTCGTCGCGGAGTAAATCCGCATCTTTTTTCATCGGCCCCGTGACCGAATACTCGAGAATCAGACTGCCGTACTCGGTCGTATTGTAGTCGATGCCGACGGTAACGCCCCCCGTGTCGACGCCCTTGACGTCGTTCGGCATGGTGATGGTACCGCACGTCGCGCAATCGGGATTCGGCAACTGTGTCGCGGTCTGGTTGATGCGTTTGAACTGGTATGCGCTGTCAAATTTGAGAAGCATGCCCCAAAGCGGAAAATTCGCCGAGATACCTGTCGTCGCATAAGGCGTGTGCACAGCCTCGAAAGTGAAATCGGGCTTCAGACGAAAAAGCGGATCGCGGTTATAGAACCTGCCGCCAAAAACCGAAACCGCACCACCGGCAAGATACGCGGTGTACTGCGCGCCAGCCTCAACTTCTCTGCCCCAATCAGAGGCCTTCTGAACGGAGACGCCTGGTAGCAGCGCATATGGGTGGTCGCGATCGGTATAGCGTGTATTCACGGGGTAGGGTATAAAGATCAGTTGGATTTCCTGCTTCGGCAAAAACCAATCGACGCGAATCGTATTTTGCCCAAGCCGTGCTTCTTGCGGCTGCGCAAAGAAGGCCTTGGTCGCATCGCGCGCCGAGATGACGTCTGAGACGGGCAAAATATCGGCCTTGCCCCAGACCGTAATAATTTTGCCGGCGGAGATACTGACATTATCAAAAGATTTTTTCCAGTAAAATTCCGTGGGGATAACCTCGAACTGGTAACCCTCGCGCGTGTAAGTGCTGTCTTTCTCAATTGCATACGATGCATTGTAACGAAAAACCGATTCGCCGAAAAACTGACCCCACGACGACTGATAGTCGAACGTCAATCCGAGAAAGGGCCCTAAAAAAACCCAGCGGTTGTCGATCTGCCGGCCAAACTCGGCGACGGCTTTGCCCCGAATGGGGAGTTTTGGTAGCCACGAGGATTTCTGTTCATTTTCTGCGGTGGCTTCTTTGGCATCCTCAAATTCGAATTCCTGAGCGGAGAGAGGGGCCGTGGCGCAAATTAGGCCAATAAGTAAAAATTGTCTCACTTAACCTCACCCGCAGCCCCTCTCCACAACGTGGAGAGGGGAGCCAAAGCTATTGTTTCGCTGTCGTTTCATTTTTCTTCTCCCCCTCTCCATTTAATGGAGAGGGGGCCGGAGGGTGAGGTTATCTGACCGAACCCATCTGACTTTCCCTAAAAGCACTATCTTGCACCGCACGGGTGTCGAATAAACTTTCGGGAATCGGGATATTGATCTTCACTTTCTCGAGTTTCATAAGGCTCATGCGGCGGTTCTTGTGGTTCACCACAATGAGCTGCTTGGCAACGGCAATACCGCCGATCGTTTCAATATCTTTCGAGAAGAAACTTTTCACCAGGCGGTTCTGCCGGTCGTACGAATCGGATTTAATCGTGAGATAGGTAGATTTATCGACCCATAAAACGCCTTTGCCATACGAGGTTTTCGGGGCACGAATTGCCGTCGGGTACGATTCGACAATATAGCACGGGCGGCCATCCACCACCTCTTCGCCGATGAGCGAATAGGTGTAGTCGCCCACTTTTATTTTCTCGATGTCTTCGTAGGCGATTTCAGAACCGAAGAGAGTGCCGGTCTTGGGTGAATTCGAACTCTCGGCTACGATGCGTTTCAGTTTTTTGAGCGCAGGCAGGTACATCCACTGCTCGGTGTCTTTGCCGGGCTTGTCGTAGTCTTTCTGCAAAAAGGCCGAACCTTTTTCGTCTGCCGGTTCGTCGATCACGCTCAGGCCAATCGTGTCTTCGAGCGCGGGGCCGACGTCTTTACTGATCGATTCGAAAACTTTCGTGCGCGCCTGACCCGAGCACTTGCGCTTTCCGCCCGCTTCGTCAAACGCGCAGGTGATAATCTTGGTGCGATTATACGAGGTTTTACCGTCGTCGCGTTTGATCATCTTGTACGCGATCTCTTTCGCCTTTTCGGGCTCTTGCAGATTTTGCGCCGCAAGCGGTGCAAGTACGCAAGACAAAATCATAACCGGCGCGCTAAGCGCGCCGGTTATGATTTTGTAATCAAACATAGTTTTCATGAATTAGCTCCTTGAACCTTATTGGATTTACCGAACACGGTAAGAAGTGCCGGCAGGAAAAAGAGGTCGGCCAAAAGCGCGCTGAAAATCGCGACCGCCGACAACATACCGAAATTACGGAATGGCACATAGATCGACGGCAAGAAGATCAGAAAGCCGGTCGTGAGAATGACCGAGGTAAAAATCATCGCCTGGCCGACTTCGCGCAGCGTCGTCTTGATGGCATCGAGGCGACCATGTCCCGCTATGAGTTCAGCGCGGTAGTGTGTCATAAAGTGGATGGTGTCGTCGACGGCGATGCCGATCGCAATCGGTAAGACGAGCAGGGTATCCGAATCGAGAGGAATTTTGAACCAACCGGTAATCCCCACCGTTAGCAAAATCGGAAAGATGTTCGGCAGCATGGCAATGATGCCATAACGTATCGTGCCATAGATGAAAAACATGATGATCGTGATAACCACGAGAGCCAGGCCGAACGACTGCACCTGCGATTTAGTGAGAAAACCCGTCAGGCGCATCATGATGGGGATGCCGCCCGTGGCATAATACGTCAACTCGGGGTTATCTTTCTTCAGCGGTTCGAGATATTCTTTCAGCCAAAGCTCGACCTGCGCTAAGAAGTCGACGTACTCGAACGAGCTTTTGTTCACCACCTGCAGCGTGATTCGGCCTTTTTCCCAGTCGTCGTCGGCAAAGAGCTTACGCGATTCGGGGTCCGCAGAATCGTACATAATAAGAATCTGTTTCAGTTTCTGGTTATCCGCCGGGATCGAATAATTCGGAGACGTATTGTTACGCGTCTCTACGCCCCAGCCCATCAGGTTTTTATGTGCGTCTTTGACTGCGTTAACGAGCGAATTCGTTTTGGTGACAAAATCGGGTCGCTCTTTTTTCGCGCGCTCGGCGATGGCGTCCATAGCGGTTAAGAGTTTTACATCTTTAAGACCGTCGTTTTTGCCGGTATTGATAACCACCTCGACATTGGTGGTACCACCGAAATGCCGGTCGAGGGTTTCGAACGTTTCTTTGAAACCGTACCCCGGCTTGATCGATTCGAGAAAGTTGGTATCTACAACGACGCGGGTGTAGCCCGAAAGCCCCAATAGCATAACAATACCAAAAATGGCGATGATGACTTTCGGTTTATTCTGCGTAACTTGCATAATAACACCGATAAATCGCTGTATTTGCCGCTCGAAAAGACCCATCATCTTTTCACCGGTTTCCTTGTTCTTGGAGACACCGGGGGCCCAGAACGTTAAGAGCGATGGCAAGAGGAAAATGGTTCCGATGTAGGCAAAGAGAATACCAAACGATGCCGCGAGAGCAAAATTGCGGATAGGGACGATCGGCACAACGGCGAGCGAGAGCATACCCGCGAGCGTGGTGAGAGTCGCGAGCATGATCGATACACCCGACTTTTCATAGGCTTTGGTGAGCGCCTCGCGCTTTTCCATCGTGACGTGAAAATATTTGTATCCCGAAAGAATGTGCACCGAAGAAGAAATCCCTACAGTGAGATTCAGAATGACCACAATGTTGATCATCATCGTCATGGTTACATTGGAAAGCCCGATGAGCCCCAGTGTCCAGATCACCGAGAGAATGATGATGAGCGTCGGCCACAGCATCGCCGAAAGCGACCGGAATGCAATCGCAAGGGTCACAAGAATCAGCACAAGCGCGAGCATCATGATCATACCCATCTGCGTGGTCATGATGTTCATGAAGAACGACGCGACCCAGGGGCCGCCGCCGATGAGATAGTTCATGACCGGCGATTCCGGTTCGCCGACGGTGGGGTTTGACCATTTTTGCGCTTGCAGAATTTTCCCGATTTCTTCGTTGAATCTCTGGTAGTCGGTCGGGTCGGCGCTTTCCATTTTGGGAATCTTGTTGCGGTCTTTTTTGACATTCTTGACTTCGGTGAAGTCGAATTCGGGCGTCGACGGTATTGCTTCGCCCTTGTCGTCGACCTTTTGGATGCGCGCGCCGTAGTCGGTGAGAATCAAGATCGCGCCGAATTCGCTATTCTTAGAAAACCAACTACCGGGAAAATCACGCTGCGCCATGGCGAGCTTCTTGACTTCGGCAAGTATTTTATTGTCGGGTATTTCATTGCCGATGAACTTGCGGTTTCTGAGTGTGTCGCCTTTCGATTCAAGAAAGTCAGCCGAAATAATCGTTCGAATGCGCGTGATGCGGTTGAGCGCAGAACCTTTTTCGAAGCGTTTCTTGTTGAGTTCGTCTTCGAGAGCCTTTACTTTCTTGAGCGTATCGGAATCAAACACCTCTTTGCCCACCGGTTTGAACATAATCATGACGTATTCGTCCGAGCCGAAAAAATAACGGAAGCGATGATAGTCGAGCAGCGTCGAATCACCCGCATCGAGCCAGGTATCGAAGGTCATGTCGACCTTCAGGTTCTTGAGGCCAAAGCCTAACCCTACCGTGAATACGGCAAAAAAGGCGAGGATAAGCCATCGCCTGCGGAAAGAAAACTCAGGAACCGCTTTCATCCACTCGGTATATTTTGTAAGCCATTTATCGATGAGCCTGTGTTTAGTCTGTTGTGTTGTACTCATTTGTCCTCTGCAGCCTGTTTTTTTTCTGTAACACCGCTTCAAGGCGGTCGAGATTGTATCTGCGCACGTAGGGTACAATGCGCTGATTTAAGACAGTTCGTTCGTCGCTCATGTGAATCCGCCTGGTTTTTTTTAAATATGCCCCCGCCTTTCGTGATTATTATGGTTTTCCACAGCTGATGGTCGTAACGGCTTACGGTGTAAGCCTGTAAAGAAGAAAAGCAATTCCTCGCGGGTATTGGATACAATGCTTCGATTAAGATCGTTTTTTTACCGCTCATGTTAATCCACCTGAATTTTTAAGTATACTTCAAGACGATCGAACATGTTCATCCACCCATCGTTGTTCGCCCCTCGTTGCGCATCCGAAGGGAAGGGCGCCTGGCGAAACTCCATGCGCGTTTTGCTGCCCTCTTCGAAAAACTCGATGGTGACGACATTCTCGACACCCATGTCACCCTCGGCCTCGAAGACAAACGTGAATTCGAGCAGATCGTAAGGATTGACTTTGCGGAAAACGCCGCCCTGCCAGAGGTCGCCGCCATGCGGTTCCGAGGCAAGGCAACAGCGCCAGCGACCGCCCGGGCGCACGTCCATTTCGACATGTTTCGCCGGACAAAATGTGGGGCCCCACCATGCAAGCATTGTCGCGGGGTCTGTCCAGGTTTTGAAAACGAGTTCGCGCGGTGCGTCGAACACGCGGGTAATCCTGAGTTCTCTTTCGGCGGCGGACATGCTTATGTTCTCAGAATCTTGTTTCTGTGCGACGGCTTGCGGGACGCAGCGCCCATGACGCGATGACGAAGAGCAGCACGACCAGCGGCGATACGATGTGCTGCACGGGAAGCCCGGCAACCGCATTCGAAATCGCTGCTGCGGTCAGATTGATAAACATACCGGCATAAGCCCACTCCTTGATCACAGGAGTCCGCGGCATTACGATCGCCACCGCGCCCAGAAGTTTCCAAACGCCGAGTATGACAAAAAAATACAACGGATAGCCCAGCGCCTGGGCGCCCGCCTTGACGTCCGGGCCTTGCTGTAGCAGGATGTTGAAAAAATCCCGTGCTCGCTGCAGACGCCGCGATTTCTGAGCGAAATCGCTCGCAAAACGGCCATAAATGGCCTGTCTGCAGCTGCGCTCGGTT
>CAYOZO010000077.1:0-16349 GCA_964408405.1 uncultured Turneriella sp. | reverse complement strand
GAGCGATCTCTTCCAGGTATTCGACCTGGCGCTGCCAGTCGAGCAGGACAAAATCCTCGAGCGTCAGGCGAAGTTTCTTCTCGCCGTTCGCGGGTTGGGCAGAACGGCAGGCGCCGGAGAAGACAACACAGAGGGCGATGACGCCGTTCGCTAGCAGTGTTTTCACTGCAGTACAAACACCCTTTGCAGAACAAGCCTGCGTTCGTCGCCATACTGGACGGAGTTAGCGGACATATTCAGCTGAACAACCCCGTAGGCGATAGTTGAACCCACAATAGCGCCCG
Source organism: uncultured Turneriella sp. (assembly GCA_964408405.1). Taxonomy (GTDB): domain Bacteria; phylum Spirochaetota; class Leptospiria; order Turneriellales; family Turneriellaceae; genus Turneriella. Next base: position 16,065 of record CAYOZO010000077.1, on the reverse strand, counting down.
TCAGTACGTCGGTAAAATAATGCTTATCCGCCGCGATGCGCAGGTAACCGGGCAGAGCCGCGACCGCGACGGCGAGCGCATAGATGAGAGTCGAATGCCTCGGGTAGCTCTCTGCAAGCAGCATCGCGCTCGACAGCGACAAGGCAAACGAATAGGAAGTATGACCGCTGAAGAAAGAAAGCTTGCTATCCGGATTGGAGTAATCATTTCCGTAGTAAGCGTAAGGCCGTGCGCGCGCGAAGGAAAATTTCGCAATCTGTGTCACGACCCCGGTCATGACTGCGGCCTCGCCAATCGTGAGCGCCGCGCGCGAATAGTCATGGTGAGTCGCCAGCGGCAGTAAAAAGGCAGTACCCGGCATAACTCCGTAGAGCATCACATCGCTGAGCGTACTCGCAAGACGGGTGTTCGACCAGACGAGGCTACTGCGCACTGAGGCGTCGATTGCCGGTGGTGTTTTCCAGCGCGCTTCTTCCGGAACGAGATCTTTCTTGTAAATTTCGGTGACTCCGATGCCGAGGGCACCCGTTGCGACACCTGCGATCTCCCATGGGGCGATTGCTGCCCTGATCTGCGGAGCTGCGGTTATGGCCCATAAAAGCGCTGCATAGCGAAAAAGTCTGCGCATAGGTTTAATTTCTTGTGTCCGCTCTGAATCCCAAATGTAGTCTTTCCCCAATGGGGCTCTGCGGCAGGTTGAAGACAGCCGACAGGTTCAGCAAAACGTAGCAGACCAGAAACTAAACCTTATGTCAATACAAACTCCGCGCTTTATCGATAGCCTCGAACGGCGATTCCACAAATTCGGCATCGAGAACCTCGGGCTGATTCTGGTTGTTATGCAGGCATTTGGCTTTCTCGCCTACCAGATTTCCCCGGCGGCGAAAACGAAGTTCATGCTGATACCCGAGTTACTGCTGCGGGGCGAGATCTGGCGCGCGATTACGTTCATCGCGCTGCCGTTGAGCAACGACTTCTGGATCGTCATCGTTCTGTTCTTCATTTACTCCATCATGCAGATTATCGAACAGGCCTGGGGGCCGTTCAAGACAACATTGTACTTTCTGATCGGCCTGGGTTTGTCAGTGGTCTATTCGATCGCTACAGGCCTCGCGATAGATACCTTCATGCCGCTCGAAATGTCTCTCTTCTTCGCGGTAGCTGCCCTCTACCCCACAACCGAGGTGTTGCTTTTCTTCTTTATTCCCGTACCCATGTGGATCCTTGCGGCGTTTCAGGCGCTCATCGTGATCTACCTGTTCATCGTCAGCGACTGGATACAGCGGGGCTACTACGCGGTCGTGTATATGAACTACTTCTTGTTTTTCGGCCTGCACCACTTCGGCCAGCTCAAAACCTGGCTGCGCCGCAGGCAATGGAGGTAAGCATCAACCATGCGCAGACTGAAAAGCTTTACCACGGTTCTGGTGCTGGCATGCTCTTATGCCGGCTGGGGCGCGGGCAAAACGTACTGGTACGAAATCGACCGGAACCAGTCGCAGATAGCCTTTCTCGCGAAGTCGCGCATTGCCAGAGCACAGGGGCTGTTCCGCAAGTGGGATTTCAAAGGTAAAATTTCATCTAACTTTCATGTCGTAGGCGATCTGACGATCGAGTGCGCTTCGATCGACACCGACAACGAACGCCGCGACAATCACCTGCGCGCCGCAGACTTCTTTGACTGCGCGCAGTTTGCCCGCCACACCTTCAGAGTTCTTTCGGTCAGACCCGATGACAAGAACCCGGCCAAAGCCCGCCGGTTCGAAGTTTCGGGCGAATTGACAATCCACGGCAACAGCCAGCCGGTAACAATTGAACTTAACCGCGAAGGCGATGAAAAGAGCTTCGTGCTCACGGGCAGCACTTTCATTGACCGCGAGGCCTACGGCATTAGCTACAATAGCGCACTGAACCCCATCGAAAAAATGGTGCGCATTGACATTCGCCTGACGCTGGTGCGTAAAGGTGAACGCGGCTGATGGCGCAGAAGCTGCGCTACAAGGGACTGCGTGTCGCCCTCAGCCTGCTCATTGTCTTCGGCGTCATCGCGTTCTGGGTGTTAAGGCCCTTAACGGAAACCCCGCTCAACACGGGGGAGTTCACCCCGATACGCGACGATGCACTCGCAGCAAGATTCGCTCCCCGCTTTGTACCCCATGCGCTCTATGGCGCGCCAACGCGATTATTGTACCGAATGGCGCGCAATCCGGAAGGTCAGGTTTACATCGCTTACCATCCTTTTTTCCCCCACGAAGAAAATCCGCACGAGGGCACGGGCGCAACACTCAGCCGCTTCATCTATACCGGAGGGTTGCATATCAAGGACATCATGTTTGGCCCGGCCGAAATCGAGCTCATCGAAGTCGTGCTCGACAGGAACCTCACTCCCGCTGAACTCGCATACGAAGACGCGGGCGATTACAACCCGAAGGCATTCTCGGTGCGCCATGTGGCCAAGCTGGTAAAAAGGCCAAATCCTCCGTTCTGCTTCACGATCAGCTCTTGGAACCACATGTTTGCGCTGGCTGCGGGGGAGCTCTGCCGTGCTGCTGCCGGAATAACACCGGAGTATTTCACCGATGCCGACTGGCAAAAATACCGAATGGTGAAACAGACCGAAGCGATGCTGCGCCGTAACCGCATGCACCGCGTTTATGAACGCCTCGCCGCGCCGGAATAGCGGCGCAGAAGTTACTGGACTCTTATCGCCTGAATTGCTTCCTGCGCAGCGCTCTTAACGTCTTCATCGTAGCGGGACTGCAGTAGTTTCAGCAGCGGTATAAAAGACTTTCTGACCTTCATGACGCCAAGCGTGCGGCAGATCTGCTGCAGTGCCCGCTCATCTGCCGTACTATCCTGAAACTCGGTAAGGTACTTGTCGAGCCGCACGAGCAAGGCGTCAGTAATCGCTGCGGCTTGCTGCGGATACTGCCGCAGACTGCGCGCGCAGGCTTCAATCACCTGCGGGTTGCTTTCTTCGCGCAGCGCCTTAACAGCCGAACTCACCATCTGCTGCGCAACTGCCGACTCGGAAAACACGATGAGCACAGTGCAGGCGGCCTCACGCACGTCAGGGCTCTTGTGCTGCAGCCCGGCGCTGATACCATCGAGATAGCGGGTCGCGACCAATTCTCCTTCTTTGCCAGATTGCCGGTAAATGACTGACATCTTTTCCAGAGCGCGCACCTTCGCATAACGCAGCGTCTCCGGATCTTTGACGATCTTGACCAGAAGATCGCTATGGCGCATATCGTAGTCGCGAATTCGGTCGAGTATTTCCGGCCGGGAATCTGCCAGCAGAGCGGCGAAGGGCAGACAGGCGAGAAGCGCGAAGAAATATCTCATGGCAGGTTGGTTATCCCTGGCCAGTCTCAGGCCGGCGATCATTGTCGGGGCGATGTTCGTGCCTGTGGATTGCATGGTTAATGAGCCGCGCGACGTCGTCCAGATTGTCGCCCTTGCGGAGCTTGATGTCGTTGTATTCGCCTGTCGCCAGATAATGGTTGAGGACTTTTTTTATTTTGAAGATGGGGCCGGCAACCTTGTGCGAGAAGAAAACGCTGTAAACCATGATGATCAGAATATTGAGGCAGGTCACGACGACGACCGGCCAAAGGTACAGATCAAAGGCATTATAAAAACGAAAACCTCCCTTGGTGACTTTGAGAGGAAAGTACTCTTCGCCCTCGCCTTCAGGAACAATCTGCCAGTTGCCGTCCTTGTCTTTTTTCAGGGATTTGTGGTTATCAACATCCATTTGCGCCAGCACTGAGGCGCCGTCCGGCAGCAGGCTGTACGCCTTGTTCTTCAGGGCAAATAGAGCGCCCAGGACGATCACGGCCGATATGGCCACCACAACAGAATAACGCAGGATAAATTTTCCCTGGAAGCGTTTGTCTATGAGGTACTTGCGCTGCCAAAAATACGGTTTCTTACCTTGTTCGAGTGTTCCATTTGCCATGCTGTTGAACGACCTGAGTGTGCCCGCGCGTCAGTCAATCATGTTTTCCTCTTCATGCCCAATCAGTCGGCAGGAAGCAAGACATGCGACATAACAGGCAAATGAAACCTAACGGCAGGAACTCCCCCTATGAATGCGCCGGGTAGCGCGGGACGGCAGATCGCCATATACCCCACCGGTTACGATTGCCAAGGCAGCATGTTTCTTCATATCGGCGTTCATGCTCGAGCCCGCCAAGCTGGAAGCAAAGCTGCGTGAAATCCAGCTGCCATTTCAGCCACAGGTTTTGGCTGCAGTGCTCCAATTGCGTGACGATACGCGCATGGACTTTATCGAACCGGACAGGCTTATCCGCTCAGACCAGACCATTGCATCGCTGATACTGAAACTCGCGAACTCTTCTTTTTATTCGCGGGGAAACGAAATACGCACCTTGCCCCAGGCGATCGGCATGATTGGCTTTCGCACCATCGTCTCTATAGTTACCGCTGCCTCAGCCAAAAATATTTTCCTATCGGGCAATTATGCAAAATTCCGCCGCTATGTCTGGCAGCATTCGCTGGTTACGGCAGTCAAAGTATGGCGATCTTCAACGACCCATTGGCAGCTGTCGTGGCCGGCTTTGAAATCCAGAATAATTTCAAGGGAGTCAATGAGTACCCCAAGGTAAACGGCAAAGAACCCATCGAAATGCGAATCGGCATTAATACTGGCATGGTGATCCTGGGCAGCGTCGGCACAAAACGCCGTATGGACTGGACGGCTCTCGGAGACGTCGTCAATACGGCCTCGCGCATCGAAAAGGCCTCGCGCGCCAACAGCGTGCTCATAAGCGAGGCGACACTCGATAAGATACGCGATCATGTCACCGTCAGCGAATCCATCTCTCAAAAAGTTAAAGGAAAACAGCAGGAAATTATGCTCCACTTTTTGAAGTCGGTGGAGTACGCGAGCGCTGGAAAAAAGCGCAGGCTCGAACTCTGACAAAGCGTGTTTAACGGCTGGAATTGTCCGAAGCCACCAGCAAAAAGTATGCTGCTGTAGCAGCGCCCAAAAGCATCAGCAACAACCCTGCCAAGCCGTAGAGAAGTATGCGGATATCTTTTTTATATCCCGTAAAAGGATTATGCGTGAAGATGTATTTCAGCACCCTGCTGATGCCGGCGTCTTCGAGCAATGATTCCACTTCGATCGCCTTACCGGAAAGTTTACCCGAAATAATCACCAGCCAGCATCCCAGCACAAAGAACAGGATGGCAAAAAACAGCATTCAGCCCGGTAAACCGGGTCAGGGCCCCGGTAAAGTTTTTTTCTGCAACGTAACGGGGATTCCGCGCATCTAAGTGACGTTGAAAAAGAAGAAGATGGCGCGCCGGGCAAAAAGCACCCGGCAACCAAAGAAAAAGGCGGCCAGGCCGCCAACCACGCGGCAGTCTGCGCGCGAAAAGCTCGCCGACGCGCTCAAACGCCGCGCACACCATGCGCGCTTCAAGCGCGCGATGCGGCATGAAATCGCCAACCTGCTAACGCACGGTATCGGCGCGGGGCTGGCGATCGCCGGCACAGCATTTCTTATCGTCAAGGGGGCCATCATCGGCGACCCGTGGCGCACGGTAAGCTACAGCTTATTCGGAGCTTCGATGGTCTTTCTCTACGTGGCCTCGAGTTTCTACCATGCACTTTGGCACCCTAAAATTAAACAGATTCTCCGTCGCATGGACCACAGCGCGATATTTTTTGCGATTGCCGGTACCTACACACCCATTCTGCTGGTCACCCTGCGCGGACCGCTCGGCTGGACCTTCTTCGGCATCGTCTGGGGACTCGCCGTTATTGGCATTACTTTCAAAATGATTTTTGGCCACCGCTACGAGGCCGTGTCACTCACAACGTATATCCTGATGGGGTGGCTGGTGATTTTCTTCGTGAAGCCTGTCTATCTAGGCCTCTCGGCAGGGGGTGTCTGGCTGCTTTTTTCAGGCGGCGTGGCTTACACGGCAGGCACCATCTTCTACTCGATGGGACGCCTGCCCTATCACCACATGATCTGGCACCTCTTCGTGCTGACGGGAAGCGTATTACACTTCCTGTGTATCTACCTGTACGTTTAGCAGGTTCCGGAACCTGCTTTCGGCACCTTTTTCAGGAGCCTGGTAGTCTGCTAGCAGGCTTCTGTCCAGGAGCCTGTTAGCCAAAGTATTCGCGCCAGCGTTTATCGGCGTCTTTGCCAAACAGAATCTTGCAGGCCTCGTTGAGACCTTTTGAGCGTCGGATTTGCTCTTTTCTGGTAACGAGAGCGATCTTCGACCGGCGGCGCAGGAAATCCTCGAGCTTCGTGATCATCTCGCGCGCGGCCGCCTGCTTGATTTCGCAGCGCGTGTACTCTGCGCCCTCGATCAGCAATTCTGCTTCTGCGGGGTTTTCGCGTATCTCTTCGAGCAGCTCGAGCGCATGCGAGCCATAACGCCGCCAGAATCGTGTCGAGAGTTTTTCCGATGATGTCGGGGCCGTATAACTATCGAGATCCATCAGGCGCGCCTGGTGAAAAAATTCATCGCGCACTGATTCGTGCGGCTCGCCGTACCAACGCCGTTTCGGGAAGCTCAGTTGAACTCCGAGCTCTTCGGCAAATTCGCTGACTTCGTCGCCCACGTTAAGGCAGTCGGTTAGTTTGCCGCCAAAGATGGTGATCTGCTTGTTCTGCTTATCGACTTCAATTTCGTGCTTGCGCGAAAGCTGCACCCAGTCTTTGCCGCTACCCTTACCTTTCTTCACAACCAGTGGCCGCACACCGCAGCGTTCGGCGATGATGTCTTCTTCTGTCAGCGGTTTTTCGAGCTTCAGACGCTTATTGATGTTATGCAGCACAAACGCGCGGTCTTCGGGAGTTACGTGCGATTCAGGCGTTGCCACGCGCGTGTCAGTTGTACCGACGCAGGTTTTTGCGCCCATCGGAATCGCGAAGAAGAGCCGGCCATCATCGGCGAAGAACGTCAGCACGCGCGGCTCTTTCGACAGTCGGTTAACAATCAGGTGTATGCCCTTTGAGAACACATGCTCATGCTCTGTGACAATTTTGGCAGTCCTGTTCCATTGATCTGCGTAGGGACCGCAGGCGTTCACAACGACATTCGCGGTAATGCGGAATTTTTTTCCGTTCGCTGTATCTTTTCCTGCGACGATCCACTTTCCGTCTCTTCGCTGCGCGCCGGTCGCCTCAACGTAGTTGGCTGCGATACAGCCATTGTTCATCGCAGTGCGGACAAAGGTGAATACGAAACGCGCGTCGTTGTCATGCAGGTAGGCGTCTGAGTATTCAAATCCGCCCGCCGCATTTGCCGTGTTGACCACAGGCTCAAGCTCATGGATGCGCCGCTTGGTCAGAAACCGGGGAGTTTTAGTGAAGAAACCGCCAATCACCCAATAAAACCATGTGCCCAGCCAGATGAACCAGACGGGAAAGCGAAACCCTTTCTCGATCGTCGTAAAGAAGCGAATTTCCTGCACGGTCGACGGGTAATGCCGAATCAGGTGATTGCGTGATTTGCACAGCTTGCGCACCAGTCCGAATTCGAGAGTTTCCAGGTACTTGATACCGCCCCAGGCGAGATTGGACGATTCCTGGCTGACGAATGAAGCGAAGTCGGCCTTATCAATCAGCGCAACCTTCGCTCCCTTGCCCGAGAGCGCGGCGGCCGAAACAGCACCGTTTATACCTCCGCCTATAACAAGGACATCAAAGTGGCGTGTCTTAAGCTTCTGTATATTACTTTCGCGAAGATTCATGCCGACGAACCCGCGCTGAAATATGCGGGGTCAATTGGAATTGCATAACGCCCTAACGCATACCCCGAACGGACTTTACACGGCAGGCATCAACGAACGCTAGACCAGCAATGGCAGGCAAGCGCCGATTAGTTCTGGCACTCATCGTCACTAAAAGTGCATGGTTAACAGCATGCCAGTTCAACTTTTATGAAGAGGCGATCAGCAGAGAAAAAGACACAGAACCGCCCGTAGTGCGGTCCAGTGAACCGTCGGGAGGCAGCACCATCAGGCGCCTCGAGGCATTGCGTATCAGCTTTAACGAACCAGTGACCGGCGCGACTGACCCGGCGAGATATTCCATTTCAGGATCTGCGATGGGAACACTGGCCCTGATCAATGTCGAGATGATCGATGATTCCCAGGTCCGACTGAACTTTTCGGGCACAATGACTGATGGACCTGTGGCCATAAACATCAGTGGAATCCGTGATAGGGTGGGCAACGAACTGTCAGCAACGGCCCTCGAATTTACCTCGAGCGCAGTGCCCAAGTGGCGCTATATCGGCCGGGCAGTCTCAACGAACACGATCATCATAAACTCTGCGCCATCGCTCGCGGTCGATAGCCAGTATCTCTACGCCGCGATCAATGAAATCGCCTGCGTCAACAGCTTCAACGACGTAACGGTCATGCGGTATGAATTTGCAACCGGCAACTGGTCAACGGTGGGTAATCGCTGTATTGCGGGCACCACTTCAACGCAGCACTCTATCCACCCAAACCTTCTGCTCCACAACGGCACTCTCTTCGTGGCCTTCACTGACGGCAGCGTCTTCGATGGCACAGACCAATTTGTGCAGGTTCGCGCCTTTCGCAATAACACGTGGGAACTCATTGGTGCAAAAATCGGTGGTGACACGCGCAATCCCTATCTGGCTGCTGAGGGCGACAACCTTTACGTCTCTGTGCGTGACCTGAATAATTCAAACCGCGTTGCGGTGTACCGCAACACCATCGCCACGCCCGGTTCCTGGGTTCTAATGGGTAGCAACGGACTGTCTGTCGGTAACACCTTTCGTGCGTCTCCCCTCACCCGGTTTGGCGGCGAATGGTATCTGGCATTCCGCGATGGGGGCAACAGCAGTAAACCCTCAGTGCTGAAATGGGATGGCTCAAGCAGCTGGGCAACGAGCTGGCAGATTGACAGCCTCGCCTCTGACAAAGTCAACATGTTCGTGAGTGGATCAGAGCTCTGGACCGTTTACCAGCAGGGTGGTACTTCGCAGGTTGCGGCCACGAAATTTTCAGGTGGCAGCTGGTCTGCCGCAATCGCGTCGAACCTCGTAACGGAAGGAACTCCCAACTACCTGTCAGCAGCACGCACGGGCACAAACACATACGCGGTATACCAGGTCGGAACAACCTCAGCCTGCTGGGTCAAAATACATGACGGGACAGCCTGGAATGCACTCGGCACTTCATTCAACTGCGGTAATCCTGCCATGACGCTTATCAATTCCGTGGTCTACGTTGTATTTAGGGATCAGGATACAGGCTACATGGACAGATTATCTGCAGCCTACTTTGAATAAGTGCTGAGGTTCGCTTGCCAGACCTTTTGCATATTGCTGGCGCTTGCCACCATTCTGCCGGCAGGCCTGAGCATACATGCGAACAGAAGAGCATTTGAATCGCGCCATGAACTTTCTGTAGGCGCAGGCCCTGTCTATTTTCATCCGGTGGGCTATTTCGGGGAGGAATTTAACGGCGGCTTTGGCGGTCTTTTACAGGTAAAAATTCCTGGTACGGTCTTATTGTCCGCGCAGCCCTTATCTCCCTTTATTGTCTTTCTGGATTCCGCCTTCTTGTTTTCCAGCCAGTCACTTGCCGAGCGATCGACGGGTAGCCTCTCGACGTTTTCCCTTACCGCTGGCCCTGGTCTGCTATATCACGCACACTACCTCTTTCAACCTGTCATGTCCGCCCAATTAGGATTCTTTTACAACCGACTGACGCTGGCGAGCCGGGGTGAGACCTATCACGCTTATAATCCTGCCATTCGCCTGCAGATCGGCTTCCATAGCCACATCACTGACGCATTGTTCGTAGAATCGCGCGCTGCGCTGCCTTTTTACTATCTCGGAGACCGCAACCTGCTAGGGCCCGAATTCGCTGTTTCGGTAAACTACCTGCTCAAGCCAGCTGAGTTGATCATGACGCGCGCGGACAAACACTTTCTGAACGGCAAAAAACTCTATGAAGAAAAAAAATATGCAGAGGCGGACGCCGAATTTGCCGCAGCGCTCCAATCAGATAACAGCCATGCGGGAGCTTTAAACTACCGGCGCATGATACTTGCGCATGAACAGCTGTCAAGAGCACGAAAGGCCCGCGAAAAGCAGGAGACCTGGAATGCACTGGCGCAGTATCAACAGGCTGCTGTTGCGCTCAGCGAGGCTGAACAGGAACTCCGGGAATACCGCGCTTCTCTGATATCCAATGTGCCCACCATGGTGGCAGAGGGAATCGCGCATTACGAGGCCCGCCATTACGCAGACTGCGAACGTACGATGGAACACGTGATACTCATTCAGCCGGATAATGAGCAGGCGCGCATCTATCTACCCAGGGCGCGCAGCAGGCGGCAGGCTTTGGAAAAACTTCAGTAACTCACTGTGTAGATGTGTAATCCATCAGTACGAACGTCACGTCGTCGTCAAAATACGCCGGGTTGTGTTGGCGCAAATCCTGCATAATCCGGTCGGCCGTCGCTTCGGTATCCTGCACCAGGGTTTCGGCGATTATCTCGCGCAATTTCTCTGCGCCAAACTCGGCACCGGCTTTTGAGCGTGCTTCGGTAACGCCGTCGGTAATCTGCAGCAGGCGCAGACCGTCTTGCAAAGTCTCTTCACCCTGAACGTGTACCAAGTCTGAGAAAACTCCGAGAAAGCCACCCCGGGGCTTCAATTCCTCTACTTGCCCGCTCTTGCGGTCAACGAAGTAGATCGGCGGATGACCGGCGCTCGCATGGTACACCTTTTTTGTGCGAGTGTTGACAAAGTAATAACTCGCAGTAACGAAGTGGTTATCGACTTTATCACACAGGACCTGGTTCAAGGCTCCTAAGAGACGGGCGGGCTCTGTGGCGAGATGTCTGTTGAGCGAAAATGCCATCTTGACCATACTCGCGATAAGAGCTGCGGGTATGCCGTGGCCTGAAACGTCAGCGATCAGCACTCCCACGCCATCCTCATTTTCCAGAAAGTCATAAAAATCGCCCCCGACTTCGGCCATTGGGTGGTAGCGCGCGGCTATTCTGACACCAGGGACCGAAGGATAACGCACCGGGAGAAGCGCCTGCTGTACCTTCTGCGCAACGGAAAGCTCGCGCTGCAGGTTCTCGAGCATGTCTTTCTCGCGCACCGATTCTTTGAGTGAAATGGCCGTGCGGACCCGTGCGAGTAGCACCTCGGATTCGATTGGCTTCGTAATGTAGTCATTCGCTCCTGCCTCAAAACCACGGATAACGTCTTCGCTGCGGTTCTTGGCCGTGAGCATGAGAATCGGCACCTCGTACGAGGCATACTTGCTGCGCAGGTATCTGCTGACATCGTAGCCAGACATCCCGGGCATCATAACATCCAGCAGAATTGCATCAGGTAATGGCGAATTTTCCATGTAATCGATCGCCTGTTTACCGCTCTCGGCAACATTTACCTTGTAGCCTACGAGAGAAAGCTGATTGATGAGTACCTGCAGGTTCACCGGCTCATCATCCACGAGCAGAATATTGTAGGTGCGTTTCGCTGCCGGTGTCGTATCAGTTTTCTGCGTCTGCGTTGCCGCGCGGGTCTGCATCTCTTGCGCGATGGATTCGGACAGCCGTTCCAGGGGCAGAATGCCGCTAGGCGGCAGTGGCAGGGGCGGCTGCACCTGCGCTGTTGCCAACTCGAACCAGAATTCGCTACCCACACCCGGCTCTGACTCGACGTGAATTTTGGTGTGGTGCAGCCTGGCAAGCTGCTGGCTTACCGCAAGGCCAAGCCCAAGCCCACTATATCGGCGAGTATCGGATTTCTCTACCTGCTCAAACGATTGAAAGATACGCTCTCTGTCGCCTGGTGCGATGCCAATACCTGTGTCGCGCACGCTGATGCGCATCTTGCCATCGTGCATCGCGGCACTGATTCTGACTTCACCCTGCTCGGTGAACTTTATCGCGTTACCCACCAGGTTATAGAGAATCTGCGTCAAACGGTCACGGTCAGCCATTACCGCAGGAACTCCCTGTTCGACGAGTGACACAAGGCGGAGTTTTTTTTGCTCCGCCGCAGGCGCCATGAGAGTCCTGATTTCGGTCAGCAACTGCTCGATATTTACCGGCATCGGCGTAATGACGACTTTCTTGTTTGCGAGTTCGCTCACCTGGAGTATCTTGTCAACAAGCGCAGCGAGACGAATTCCGCTGGAGCGAATCGCCTGCATATTGCGACGCAGCACATCAGAGATCGGACCTGCTGCTCCATCGAGCACAGTGCCGGAAAGGCCGATGATTCCGTTGAGCGGTGTCTTCAGCTCGTGAGAGGTTACTGCAAGAAAATCATCTTTCAGTTTATCGAGCTGCTTCAACTCGTCGTTCTTTTTCCTGAGCTCGTGTATCGAATTATCGATCGTCGCAGCCATACGGTTGAAGGCGGCCGCCAGTTGGGCCAGTTCATCGTCGCCTTTAACGGGAATTTCTCGATGCGTCTCTTCGCTTGCAAGGTTCTGTACCGCCTGCATCAGGTCTGCAACGGGTCGCGTGATGCGATGCGCGATGTAAAACCCCACAGCGAGCATCAGTGCAATGACCAGCGCAACGGTCGCATAAAGAATGCTGCGCAGCCGTATGATCGGCGCAAGCACTTCGTCGAGACTGTAGAGCAGTTCTATATTGAGAAGCGGTGGTTTGCCGGGTGGGCCTGCTTCTGCGGTAAAGCGCAGACATTTCTCGCCCTTCAGACCGCAATCTACCCGGGCAAAGGCTGCAGATTCCCATGAGGCCAATCCGGACCGAAAGAAATCGGGCAGTGGATGATCGTCCCGGTCAAAGCCGGCAATAATCCGGCCGTCGCGAGCCGGGTCTCTTGAACTTATCCAGGCAAGTGCGCGCAGCAATCCTTCGTTTTCGAGCGCTTTAAAGATGGTACTCAGTTCACGTGCGTCGACGCGTGCCGAATTTACGTCGCCGGCATCCATCAGCAGAATGTTCATTATACTGCGCGCATAGAGACGAGCCTGAAACTCGCCTCGAGCCTGCGTTGCCGCTACACGTTCATTTTCCTGCGATTGGACAATATAGACGGAAACTGGCAAGATGCCTGCGAGAATTACGGCGGCGAGCGTTAATGAAATCTTGAAACGTAAGGGCACAGACCTATACGCGTATGGGCAAAGAACTTACAAGCAGAATCAGAACTGCCTGAGCCGGGCAGAGAAAAATTCCAGATCTGCCTGGCGCTCAGGCGAAAGACGGTGTCCGATAATCCGAGTTAGATAATCCACAGCAAAGGGTCTGTCAAAGCCAAAGAGCTGCGCTGCTTTAGTGAGCAGATTCTCTTGGTCTTGAAGCCATGCCTGGTGGGCCTGGTCAAGAATCGGCTGTAGCTCCCTCATAACTGCACCCCGGCCAACCCAAAGCGCATAGACAAAACCACGGTTAAAGATTGCGTGGTACGCGGTCTGCAGATCGTATGAGGGGGAATGCAGATACCGCAGCGCAGTATCGCCTATCGAGAGCAGGGCTGCGCCGGGTCCAAGAACCGGAATACGTTCCGCTGGATTTGCCACCTCAACCAACTCTGGAAAATGTTGCAGCTCATGCAGGATAACGCGCAGCTGCGCTACGGAACTGCGTGAGGCAACATCCGTATAGATCAGCTGAGTCTGTACGATCTTGTCGCGAAACGGCAGATCATTATTCTCGACGAAAAGGCGAATGGATTTAGACTCCGTCTTTGCCGCTATGCAAAGACCCGGATGGTAGGCAAAGCCCTCGCCGTGACGAAGATATTCCACCGAAGAAATGAGAGCCGCATCCAGGTTGCCTGCGCGCAGTTTGAGCGCAAGTCGCGAGGGAACATCGGGTACCAGAACAACGCGGGAGTCATTCTGTAAGGCTGCCCACAAGGGATAGGCATTGAGAAAATCGACTACCCCGAGACGGAAAGGTTGCATCAGGCTTCACCCACAGACCTGCCCTCGAGCAGGCGGGCGATTGGCGCCGTTATCTCGCTGCGGTCGAACAGGATCTTGAGAACAGCGGTAATCGGCACCGCGAGCAGCATACCGGGAATGCCCCAGAGAAAACCCCAGAGCAGCAGGGACAACAGCACAACGACCGGGTGCAGACCAAGTGATTCACCCATGATACGCGGTTCAATCAGGTTACCGATGGTAAACTGTATCAGGCCGGGTAACGCAAACGCGAATAACAACTGCCAGCCCACGCCAAATTGCAGAAACGCGACAGGCAGCGGCAGCACGGTCGCAATGATCGAGCCGATGCTCGGTATGAAATTCAACAGGAAAGTGAGTAAACCAAAAAGGACCGCGAGATCGACACCCAGCAGCGCCAGCACGATGCCGACCAGCAAACCCGTTACGAGCGACGTAAGAAATTTTACTCCCAGGTAGCGCGCGATTTTATCGTTTATTGCGTGACCAATGCTGCCTGGACGGTCTTGCTGCGGCCTCTTCAACCTGGTTCCGGCCACAAGAAAAACGAAAAAGAGTGCAACCAGAATAGTTTGGCCGAAAAATTCCAGGACGCCGGTCGAAACGCTGCGCGCCCATGCCATGAAAGGCAGCTTCTTGAGCGATGCGGCAAAAGTTGACGGGTCAATCGTCACCTGCACCGGCAGCAGCCAGCGATTCAGTAGCTGTGCCGCGTCATCGAAGAGATTTAGTATCCGGTGATGGTATTGTTCTAGGCTGCGAAACGCGTCGGAAAGCGACACAACAGCCAGAAAAACGATCAATCCCGCGATAACGAGCGCCGAAACCACAGTGAGTAAGGTCGAGAACCAGCGCGGTATTTTCAGAGAATTTTGCAGACGCTTAACAACCGGAGATATTGCATAGTTGAGAAAAACAGCGATCACAAATGGCACGACAATGTCGCGGGTCAGGTGCGCGAGAACCAGGAAGATACTCGCCGCAATGAAGAGCAGGCTTGTAACCTTGAGCCTTTCCCATCGCGCAACCTGCGTGGCCTCAAGGGGGAGCTCAGTCTCACTGTGCACGCGCATGCTACACTGCGCCCGCATATGCGCCACGCATCTCGGTGGGCAGCAACGCAGCAAGCCTCACTGCTATCGCGTCCATGGCATCCTGCTTGCGGGTAGCTTTGGGCCAGGTGGCTGCGTCGAGGTAACCAACACCTGCCGGTGCTTCGGCCGACGGGCCGACGAACACCGGCGCGCCTATGGTCATGCTGCCCTCGGTGAAATCGAAAGTAAAACTGTTCGAGTGCAGAATCTTGTCGGCGCCGGTGATCGCCACCGGCAGCACCACGGTACCCTCAAGGTAGTTGTAGAGCGCAGAGTGAAATTTGCCCATGCGGCCGTCGCGGCTGCGCGTACCTTCGGGAAAAAGAACCAGAATGTGTCCCTGCCGCTGTCGCTCTTTGCTTTCTTTGTAGGAGCGCATATTGAGACGGGCCAGTTCACGTTTGATCGGTTCATTTTCCGCCATATCGCGCGGCGAAGCAACCAACATCGAGTTAAACATTCTGCCAGCGACACGGCTATAATCCGAAGTGAAGACAAGCCTGCCCGCAATAAAAAATAAGTTTTGTGCGTATTCTTTTAAGTGGGCCTCTCGATTAAGCAAGCCGTAAACTACTGCAGCGTCAAAGAAACTCAAATGGTTCGAAACCATCGTCACGCCGCAGGTCATCAGAAAAGGAATCACTTTGGCAAAATGGTCGAGTCCCTTTACCGCATAGCGGCTCAGCAGCGGCGTCACTATCTCGAGCATGAGATCATGGATCTCGACGCTGCGCGGCAAATAAGGCGAGCCGCTTGCCGCCAGCTCCGGGTGATGCTCAA
Source organism: uncultured Turneriella sp. (assembly GCA_964408405.1). Lineage (GTDB taxonomy): Bacteria > Spirochaetota > Leptospiria > Turneriellales > Turneriellaceae > Turneriella. The sequence goes on along the minus strand of CAYOZO010000077.1, from coordinate 246 downwards.
AATCGAGTACGGCTGGTAGCTGCGTCTCTCGGGCAAGACGGATGTAATTCGCGAGCAAAAGCCGCGCGCGTTCCTCAGACATACCCGCAGCGACAAACGCCGGAACGCTTGCCATGAAATCCTCTTCCCATGGGAGCTTACTCATGGGTCTATATGGTAAGCGCAATCAGCCCGGCGAGAACTGTGGAATCTAAGGAGCCTGTGCGCCAACTTGCCGGAGCGATTTTTCGCGCAAACCGCGTCCGC
>CAYOZO010000076.1:0-16731 GCA_964408405.1 uncultured Turneriella sp. | reverse complement strand
TCCCACCTAAAAGCTATGGTCAACATAGTAGATAGTCATCCAAGTAACAATCCGCTAAGCGCGGGCAGTCTTTTCCCACAGCAGCCACTTTTGCCCGGTTTAATTAAGGAGGAAACACCCCCAAAATTGCCTGACCTTCGTAACCTGCCGTGGCGGGGTCGTTTTTTACCCCTTTTTGAGGGGGTTACGAACCCATCAAAGACATAGCTTTTTAACCGGGCCTTTGGCTGCGTCAAGCGAAAAATGGAAAAATTTTTCAAATGACGTAGGTTTGTTGCACGGTCAGCATCGCTCCCTCGCCGATGAAGAGTGCGCTGCCGGGGCCGCTTTTTACCCGGTAGAGGGCGAACTTATCGCATTCTTCGTCGAGAATCATCCTCACCTTTTTGAGCAGCATTTCGCGCTCCTCTCGATCGCGCAGTACGACCTCGAACACCGAATATTGCCGCCTGATGCCATAACCTTCGAGCAGCTTGTGCAGCTTGCGCCTGCGCTTTAGGCCTGGTTTGGTGACCGGCAGGTCGTACATCGCGAGGTAAGTTCGCCTTCGTTTGCGGTCTTCAGTCATCGTCGTCGGCAAAGATCGGTTTTGACGCGGGCGTTGCCGTGGCCAAATAGTCGGTAAACGCGGTGGAGTTTTGGCTGTTTACGGTCATTTTGGCCCAGGCGACCAATTGCGCGCAGTATTCTGCGGCTGTCACCGCTTCGGCGTGGTATTTGCGTTCGCTGTGAAACTCGTCGTTGAAGTAGCGAAAAAATTTTTTGCTCCCCTCGTTGGTGAGGTAATAGCCGCCGTCGCGCGATTCAAAATCGTCCGGCTGCAAAACCTTCAGGCTAAAGCATTTGACTGTGAGCCGTTCGCAGAATGCGGGTCTGAGCGGCTCGACCAGGTCTGCAGCCAGCGATAGCCGGCCATAGTCATGGCCATGCAAGAAGCCGAAGTACGGGTCAAGTCCGGTTGCTTCAAGCAGCGCTGCAATGCGGTTCATGGTCAACACGGCGGTGAGCGACAGTATTGCGTTGCCGGGGTCTTTGGGGGGCCTGCGCGTGCGCCCGCGAAAAAGCGCCTCATCGGGAAAAAGCAACCGGTAGAATTCAAAGTAGTGCTTCGCGAACACGCCTTCGCTGCCGCGCAGCGCCTCGGGCGAACTAACCCGGTCGAGCTTCTTTTGCAGCGCGAATAAGACCGGCGGTATCGGGGGCAGGTTGGGTTTGTTGCGGCGCGCTTCCTGCAGCAGTTGCAGAGAAGAGGCAAACTTCAGCCGAACGATCTCCCGGCTAAAGGCGTGTGCCAGGGGCTTGTTAGCGACTGCCGCGTATTGCTGCGCGCGCAGTGTATTGTTGAGCCCCAAGGGCGGGCTTACTCGCCCTATGAGCCGCAGTCGTGTATCGAGATAGACGACATCGATGCCCTGGCGCAGCAACAGCTTGAGCGCCTGCGCCGAAAGTTGCACATTGCCCACCAGCGCCAGAGTATCGACGAAGCGCGCGGGTGTTTCAAAAACTACGCGCTCGCCTTTAATAATGACCAGCGTATCGCCACTCTTCGAGACCTGCGCCCCCTGCGTGGTGATAAAAAGATCAGCCATTGAAGGCGTTAAATGAGGCCGGCCAGCCTTGCTGCCATTTTCGAACGCATCAGTGCCTTGTTCTTGGCATTTTCCGGTTTCTTGGGGTCTTCGTAGCTGCCGTCGGCTTTGAGCAGCTCGATTACCTGCAGCGCAATTTCGCGCCGTTGGGTCTCGTCGTATGCTGCTTGCTCAGCTTCGAGTAAGGCACACGCAAAGGTGGAAAGCTTCTTGTTCTTATCCGGGTCAGCGTCACGCATGGCTTTTACTCTGCTCATGAACGCCTGCACGGCCGGGCTCAATCTCGCCAAAGCTTCCTGCTCGGCACGCGCCGCTTGTTCGGCCCGTTTCTTTGCCTCGGCTTCTTTCTTCTGCTCTTCTTGCCGGGATTTTACCTGCGCCTCTATCTGCGCGAGCGCAGCGTCGTCGCGCCTGAAGCGGCCATAGCCGGCATTGGTCTTGGCTCCCGCGCCATAGATGCGCAGCGCACGCGTTGCCATCTCGAGCAGCTCGTCAATAACAGCTGCTTCTATGCCGGCGCCCGGCCGGGGCAGCAGCGTCAAATGCAGGCTGATCTCGCGCGCGGTGATGAACGGCACGGGTACCGGGTTGTGCCAGTCTGCCGGTATGTTGGCGCCGTCGTGTCTGGGTTTGCCGCCGTCGAGGTACCACTTGCCATAATGCGGAGTCATCACGTCGACGCTGATCGTTGGCGCAGTTGCGGGTATGGCATCGAGAAACACCACGCCACCAGCCTTTGCCGCGTCGGTATTCTGTACCGTATCGTCGCTACCAAAAATCGCGAAGAGTGTTTCTTTCTCATCCGGGTGCTCCCTCTCGTACTGCGCCCGAATGAGACCCTTGACCGCCGAGCCAGGCAGGTAGGGCACTGCGAGAGTCGTATGCCAGAGAAAGCCGTTCTCGAGCGGGTGAGGCAGGCCCATGCCGGTAACAAATCTCCAGGTGCTCTTAAAAAGCGCATGCCTGCCGCCAAAGCTCAGAGAGAGCTCAATATTGCGCTCGATGGCCTGTCTGAGCGCCGCCTTGTCGCCGACCTGCAGGTTGCTGAACCGCTGCAGAAAGTCTTTCTTAATATCTTCTTTGTTGGTTGTCCCGTCCAGTACGGGAAAATAGCGATTGAACCACAGACCCCAATGGCATGAAATGGGTGCTTTTTCCAATGCCTGATCTTCTAAGAGCTCGCGATAGTGTGGGCGCTTCGCCACGATTAGTCTCCGCTTTGCCGGGCTTTAGCCAATTTTTTAAGCCAGGTTAAGTATTGCATCGCCTCTGCCTGCGCTGCCATGTAGGCCGTCATGTCCGCCTTGCTGATGCGCTCCACCAAGTTTTGTCCCTGCACATTCTGAAAAGGATTTCCCTCCTGGCTAAGCCAGTCCTGTACAGCGCCAATAATCTTCTCATAGGATTTGTCTTCGCGACTCTTCATTTGAAAAAATGCCGCTGCCTGGCCCAGGCCATTATTTTGAATCAGGTACGGCAGCGAACTCAAATGCCCCATGAACTCGCTGCTGATCGCGCCAAATTCTGCAACTTTGCGCAGCGCGTGCTCTGCACGCCTCTGTTCCATAGTACGCATGGTCACTCCGCCAAAGCCACCCGGCACCAGCCCATTCCCGTGGTTTCATTGCCCCCGAGCTGCAGATAGGGCCGCTCGGCAAAGAGTTTCTCCCAGAAAATCTTGAGCAGATCGGCAGCGCCGGGGCCGCCCTTCTGCCGTGAAGGCGATGCGAGCACCACTGCATACAGCAGCGTCTGGCTCGGCATCGACTCCTCATACCAGAGAGCGCCCCGCTTGACGATCTTTGTCTTGCTGTCGATTGCGATATGCGCGTTTACCGGCGTCGCAAACTTCGCCAGGTAGTGAAAGATATCATCCGAGACGACGACGAGCTGCTTGTGCAACTCGGCTGCCGTAACTGAGCCTGCGTAAATGCCTGCAATCTGCTCGCAGAGCGCTTTGAGACTGCCTTCCTCGCGGCCATTCAGCGCCAGGTCTTCCAGGTAGATTTTTTTCACCGCAGTGCACGCCAGCGCTACGCCGTTTTCTACTTTGAGTTCGGGCAACTTCAGCGCTGCTTTAAGACCGGCAAAACGCACGTCGTCGGCAAAACGCTTCAGCACCGCCGGGCAGGTTACCCAGAAGAAGTGCTGGTTGAGTGCGCGCACGGGCAGAGCGAGCAGACGGGCATCGGTTATCGACAGCGCCCCGGCAAATTCTGAGCCGCCGGCGGAATCGTCGCCAAAGAGCTGCCTAACCTCATTTTCCGGCGTACCGCAAAGCGTCGCGTGCGCGCGCAGCGCGCCCTTGACTGCAGAGCCAAAGACCACCGGCCATTCGGTGTGCGCTTCGCGCATGATCGGTAGATCTATCGTCCCAACGTTTTGTCCCGTTCCTGCATGAATGTCCGTATGCGCGAACAGGCTGAGTATTCTTCCGTTCATTTCCTCTCTCCGATGTTTTTCATATTTTATGCATTGTAAGAACCGACCACAACCTGGCCATAACCGTTTTCGCTCCGCAGCCCCAGGTGTTGGCCATTGAGCTTACGTGCCAGGTCTGCCAGCTCGCCGCTGTATTCGATAAACCACGTGGTACCTGCCGGTACCAGCATACGCACCGCGCGGCCCTGCCTGCCCCTGAGGTCATAGCCGCCCTCGGGTAACGGCTTGGCGCCTGCTACTGAAACTACCGAAAAGCGCACCCCGTGCGCCTCGATCGTCCAGGCATCTGCATCGCCGCGCCGTTCCTTTACTGCGTTTTGCGGAAAAGGCCTGCCGCCAAAATCTGCCGGCGTCACAAATGATATAAATGCATGCTTGCCGGTCATACGTCCTGCAGGCAGGCTTTTCTGCTCAGCAACGGTGCTAAAACCTGCCACGCGCCCACGCGCGCCGAAGCGCAAAAGACCACTTTGTGGGAGTGTGTACTCTTTTGAGTCTTCCACGTCGATGATGATGGCTATGCCGGGTTTAAGCCGCACATGCATGAGCTGAAAGAGCATTGATTCGCGCGCAACGCGGGTCGTGGGGTCAACTGCGACTGAAGTATGTACCTCGTCTGCATAAAAATCGGAAAGCGGGCGAATATCCGCAGCAGTGGGCAGCGCACCGTCGAGAATTTTCTGCAGAGTTGCCGCCGAAACATAACAGTCATGCAGATCTTTTACAGACTGCGCTGCCGCAGGAAGCCGCAACCGACCCTGGTCTGTTAAATAGACCTTTTCCGAAGGTTTAAGCCGATCACAACTCTGCGTATCGTCGTCGTTGCGCCGGACAATCATCGCAGGTAGTGGCAGATACATCTCTTGCGCGTCGGCATCGTACAAGTAGGGGCCGGCAAAGCGCACCGCTCCGGATTGTTCGCTGTCGCCAATCCATTGTGGCCACTCTTGAGCCTGCCAGTCAATCTCGTGCCGGTCTCCGAGCATGGTCCGCAGCGCTCCCTGCACCGTGCGCCCTGGCGGGGGAAACTGCGATTGCACCTCGCTGCCGCCAAAGGCACCCAGCGGCTTTGCCTCGCGGAAGACGACAGTGTCTGCGGGTTTGAGTTGAAGCCTGGGCATTAACCTGCCTCCGGTAAGCTGCTTATAAAGCGGGCATACATCAGCGGCGCAGCATCATAACGGTATTTGCTGCCGGTTACTCCACAGCTTACGAGTCTCACCATCTTTCTTGCCTCTTCAGAGGCCGCCGAGGAAGAAAGCCTGTTTCCGCTCTGGCTCTGCAGAATTTCTGCCTTGAACAGGCCCTGCAGTAGCTCATCGATCTCTGCCGGTGGCGGCTCCGCACCTACGGGTGCCATCTTCTCGACCAGTTCGCGCAACCGGTAGATGAGTCCCGAGGACATATCTCCTTCCTGCGAAAGGCGCTCCGCCAGCTCATTTACTAAATTGCCGTTACCGTTCAGTGGCAGAGCATTCCAGCGCACTGTCCACGACAGGTTTTCGCTGCCGCCCTTGAGAACGCTGATCGCGAGAGCATCGCGGTTGGCGAGTTCTTTTGCGCGGCTATCGAGAATTTCATGCCCTTTGCGGATAACATGTCCCAGAGGTTCCTTGATACCGGCATAGACTATCCCTGCAGAAATCGTCGCTGTGATACCCTTTGCGGCAAATGCCTGGGTATAGGCCTCTCTGAGCCTCAGAGCACAGTCGAGCGCCGAAGCTTTTGGCAAGAGCGCCAGGACATCATCACCGCCGGCATACACCAGGAAGCCGTCGTGCTCTTTAACGATATCAGGCACCTGTCCTGTGAAGATATCGAGACAATGGGTCAAAAGCGAGCCCTGTGCCGTGGTATCGCCTTTCGCGAGCAAAGCTCCCATACGGTCGCCATCCATGACCAGCAGCGCGTAGTACCGGTCAGGCATCGCCGGAAAGCTGGCATCTTTGGCGCGGGCCGCCTCGACGAACGCGCGCAGTTTGCTGCGGAACTGTTTTGTGCCTTCATCTTCGTCGGCGTGCGGCTCATCGGCGTAGGCCAGCTCGGCGTTGGCTCCGCTGAACACACCCTGGCTTTTTGCCGCGGAATTAAGATCGCTGAAAACACCGCTGTCACCCACGAGCTCAAGCCCGCGATGCAGCCAGGGTACGGCAGCAAGCGAAGCGGGCGAGGGTGACTGAAACTGTAGCGCCCAGCCCTGGACACCCAAGTCAACCTGTTCAATCTTCAACTGGTCGAAGTAGTGTGCAAAGCGCCGCTTGATGAAAGCGATTGCTGAGAGGTGTTCGCCTTCCTGCAGGTCATAACCGTAACGGTCAATGGTCTTTTTGAGTCTTGCCCAGAACTCGCGCACGGCAGCAGAATCTGTTTTGGCACCCGAGAGTTCCTGTAGTCCGGCGATGAGAGCGCATTTGACCCCCGGCTCGTCGCTGCGGTAATGCATGCGCCAGTTCTTCCGCATATCCAGCACGGGCTCCGCTGCGCTCTCAGAGACGACGTACTGCACCTCCCAGAATTCCTTTACCTGCCGCTCAAAAATCTTCCTGGTATCGGGTGAGCCGATTTGCGCCAGGTCGTTTCGCCATACCAGTTCAGCCAGCTCCTTCCAGACTGTCCGCAGTTTCATTACGCAGGCGTCCGCAATTTCCTGCGGGTCGGCAGAATCAGGCAGCTGTGCCGTTATCCGGTTGGGTAGTCCCAGGTCGCGTACGGCTTCTCCTTTACCGGCCAATAAATCCAGCAGGCTGTCGGGGATGTTGGGAAGTAAAATAGCGGCCTTGCGCCGTTTGAGCTCCTGCGCGACGGTTAGCGTCAAAAACGACAGCAAAAAAGAGCCTGCCCAGTAGTCACGTATCCGCCGCGCCTGGCCGAGAAATTCCTGCACAGGACCGATGCTCAGAGAAAGTATCACGCAATCCTCCGTGCGCCGAGATGCTTTGCGTCAGTCAAAAATGTTCTGATTACATTGTAGTCCGGTTGCGCCGCAACAGATGTTCGTTGCTGCCCATTGATAGTCACTTTTCCGGTCGCGCTAAATTTTGCCGGCAGGAGCGCCGCCACCACGACGACTTTTCCTGTGCTGGCATCCTTCTGAAAATTGAGAAAAAGTGGCGATGCGCGGCGCGTGGTGACTTGATCGAGAGGATGCTCCACACGGGCCCCCTTGCGGGTTTCCTTAAAATAATAGGGATGTGGCAAGCCAAAGACTGCACGGCGCGGCATCCTTGCAGGTTTTTGCCCTTGACTGGCTGCGGCCATGAGACGAGTATCGTCATCAAAAAGTCCATGACCACCAGCTTGTTTTGAAGCGCGGTATTTTCTGAGTTTTTCACTTAAGGTCTTTAGCGCTTGAAGATTATCTTTGGTCTCTAGTTCTTTCGCGAAAAACTCGCTGCTTTGTGTCAGGGCGGTAAAGGGCGCTTCGTCTGTGACGGCGACCATTCCCGAGTGCTCAGAGAGAAATTTTGCTTCGCCTGCAGGTTGCCCCAGGGCAATGCTTTTACCATCGACCGTCAGTTCCGTAATCTGTAGTGATCCCAATCCTTTGCGCGAACGCGAGCCAATTCCACCCAATAAACCCATTGCACGCAAGGCCAGCATGACCCCGGCCTTATCTGCTTCGGTGACCCGCTTTGTATCATAGGCCAGGCTTAGAGTGAAATGGGATTCTTGAGCCACGGCATCAGGGGATTTTTTGAGTCCGAGACCAAGCAGGTAGTCCATGCCCCGCAGGTCTGCCTTCTTAACGTGTCTCACGTCTGCATTGGGCATGCCGAACACAAATACTCCCTGACCACCCAGCTGCTGCTTGCCTTCTGTACTGCCAACTGCGCCCCAGATTCTGCCCTCTTCCTGCCAAAGCGCCTGCAGCGCCTTGTCGTTTTCTCCTTGCGCCTTACGGATACGCGGCCAGTTCACTGCACGCCACCAATAGCGCAGCGCACCCTTAATGGATGGTGGCCGCAATTCTGCCATGCCATTTGGATCAGGACCATGTATGAATGCCGGTGAATTGATTCTGAATCTTGCCTCAATCATTGAAGTACCAAAAATTGTTGGCATCTGTTTACCTCGGCTGAATATGTCAATTGAATTGTATGTCTGTTTCTGGTGCACTGCTTCCGATACAACGATGGGATGCTCTCGCAAATCTTATCCGGGGAATCCGATTTTCTGCGTATCGCCTGCATCTTGAATTTGACTCTGACTTTTCGCCCTATCGTCAAGGTTGGAACTCCACTTTTCGTGGCGCGATCGGGCATGAGTTGTTCACGCGCCATTGTCTGCGGCCCGCCAGCTGTGAGAGCGGCTGCGCCATGCCTGAAAAATGTCTGTACCACAATATTTTTGCCGAGCAGGGTGCAGGTAGTACAAAACCTTACGTTCTTTCAGGCATGGAGTTGCAGGCGCAGACTCAGGCCGATCTCGAGTTGCTCGTCTTAGATCAGGTGGAGCAGTATGCCGAAGCCATAATGAACGCTCTCATCTGCGCGGGCCGGCGCGGTGTCGGCCGCAATCTTAAATTCCGCATTTCCTCGGCGAGTAAGATCGCCCGTCAAAATGCGGAGACATTGCTGGCTGATGTAATGGCCTTGCTTGCCTCGGAGGCTTTAGAGCGACGCATTAGCGTAGAGGTGACCGCAGCTTCTCCGCTGCATCTTACGCACAACGGTCGGTTCGTGGAAAACCCAGGTGTTGCCATTTTGGTTAACAGCGCATGGCGGCGCTTGGTGCACGTGGCCCAATTGTGTGGACCTCTTGATGCGCTGCGGGAATACTCGATTGTGCAGGATTTGCCCGATTTGGAAATCCACTACGACTACATCACGCCGGTCAGGCAAACCCGCTTTTCCACCCGCCAGCGTCGCGACATCCACATGCCTGGCGTGTTATTCAAGGCGCGTATCGATAACCTGCCTTGCTGGCAGTTTCTTGTCCTGCTGGCCGGAGGGAATCTGCACATGGGCCGGTACATTTCCTGGGGTTACGGGCGGCTGAATATCAACCTTGTCGATGCCAGCCAGTTACCCTGTGAAGTGGTATTTTCCTGCTCATAAGCTAAAGCCGCCTTTTAGGGCGTTCTGCCTACAGCGCGTTGCCAACTTCTTTCCTGCACATTTTTTCACTAAACGCGCGTGCTGTGCAGGCAAAGAGCCTCATGCGTCAACTTACCGAAGCGATCTTTCGGGCAAATCGTGTCTGCTAATCGGCAAAAATTCCTCCGCAAATCGTGCCGATTTGCTTATGCGAGCAATTGGGATTTTTGTCGATTTTCGCTTATAGGTGAAACGCGGCTCCTGCTCGCGCAAAAAATCTGCTTTTTGATTATTTGCATGAGTTAGCGCACAGGCTCTTGGCATTTGTCAAGGTCTTGCGGCATTACCGCTGTCGATGATCGCGGCGTCATGATCCGAATTCTTAGTCAGTTCTCACCATCGACTCCTAAGCCAGCACTTTACTCGCCACAGATTCACCGTAGTGCTCGGCGATCCACGCATGCGCGATTTCCTTATGATCGCCATTCAAAATAAACAACCAAAATCCATGAATAGGCTCTTTTCTGTGCAATGCTGTCGGTGCAAATTTAGCATATCGATCGGGAAATTTTTCGCTTGCCGATGAGCGACGAGCGAAAAGCAAATGCCTGCCCACTGCAATGAGGCAGTCGTCGCAAGCATGATAGTCGAGCCAGTGCTCTACTGAGTTGTGCAAGTCTCTCGGGTTAACTAAGAAAAGGTCTCGGAATATTTTACGGGCATTTCCAATCGGCTTGGAAGCCAAGCAGGTTTTTCCCAACCGGATAAGGTCACTTTTTCCTCGTAATATGTCGCTGTGGACAATCGTAACTGCCGATTTGAGCTTTTTGCCAATATACTTAGGCACTGCGGAGGCTCTTGTGTTCTTAGTGTTGTGCTTGAGCACTTGGAAGGCGCTGGCGCTCGGCATTGCGTACCCGGCCAGGTGCGCAGCTGCCAGAAAATCATCGTTCACAGCAAAAACGTTTCGTACGCCCACGAGTTGCGCCAGAAAATCTGCAAGGCGTGACCTGTTGCTGCGGTCAAAAATACGGACATTCAGTAGCTTTGCCCATTCACGCATCTCTTTACTGTAGTACAGTTGCGGATGGATCAATACGGCCTGAGCAGCACTACCGGCCAGATTTCGTGCGGATATGCTGGCCACGCGTATCCGCTCGCTTGGAGTTAATGAATCTTTGCCGGATTTCACGTCGAGCAGCAAGAAGCGACCGTTGTAGATGCAGGCGATATCGACCTCCTGCACGGCTTGCCCGGTTGTCCCGGACATCTTAATGTTTATGGAAACATTGTCGATACCGAGACCCTTCAGGCAGCTGGCGACGAATTCTTCGAACAGGTATCCACGATCGGCATCCTGGTTGATTTTGGCGGGGTGTCCGCATTCACGCCATGCGGCGGGAAAGTCCCAGTGATTTGTCGCGAGGCGTTTGCTGAGTAAATTGTAATCGTAATCAGGTGCGGGCGCCCCGCTGAGATTGTGGCTGGATATAGCGCTCAGCAGCTGCACTGCGGGGACTTGGTCCGCATAGTTATCCCGTTCCAGTTTCTCGGTGGTTACCTTAAGCGGTCCTTCGGTACTGATGCGGTAACGGTACCATTCATCCTGTCCAATTTCCAGGTAGATCCAGTCGGCGACCCAGGGGCGCAAGGTCGTAAGCAGGGCAAAGAACATGATCTTGTTACCGCCGGTGAAATTCACCAGCCAGCGTTCGACGCTGCCCGTACTGCGAATCAGCTCTACGAGACGAGGACTCAGGTCTTCCGGTTTCTTGTCAATATCCTCTTCTTCAAGCACCCTTGCCTCAATCTCTTGCTCTGCGCCGAAGCCTTTGATTTCGCCCCGGTTGATTTGAGCGATCAACTGCAAGAGTTTTTGTCCGGCCGATTTTGACTGAACGTGGCCGCTGACCACAATAACGACCATACGCAGGTTTGATCTGCGCACCGCGCGCAGAATTGCCTTAACATTCGGCATCAGCTGTTCGCCGGCGATTAATACCATGCCGGTCGGGGGACGGACCATAGGCCAAAGCAGTTATGTTGGCTCGCTCGCCAAGAATATTGCAGAAATACCATTGCCTACCATAACCCGATTGACGCGCTAAACCGTCTAATGCCACCTTGTCAGCAATGGCGCTACTCGATAAGTTCAGCGCATTGGCAAAAGCCGCAGTCGCGCAGGGGAAAAACCTGCTCGAAGAGGGAACGCAGCATGTTGCGCGTGCGGCAGATTCAATCGCGTTGCGTGAAGCAATCATGCGACTGGCAAATGATTTCGAACCGAAAGAAACGGCAGCGCTTTCGCCGCTTGCGCAATCACTCAAGAACCGGCTCGGCGAACTGCAACGCCGGCATCGCGAACGGCTGACCAAAAGCCAGAGTGTGACCGGTGTCGATCCGGGTCGGCTCGGCAGCCTGGCTGCAGGGGCAGTCATCGGCCAACTTGACCTTGCAGCCGGTGAGCTGGCAGACGATTTTCTCGCAGATGAAAAACTGAGCGATGCACTGCTCGAGCTCGAATCAGCTGGAATGGTTGGGGCGCCGTCGCTGGTCGAACGTATTTTGCTGTATGCGCATGACTACCGCAAGCGCGGCGCAAAGCTCAACCGGCAGAAAGAAAGGCGCAGCAAAGAATGGCGCCAGTTCCGGACTAATTTTTCCAGTGAAGCAGATTACAGTAGGCTGCAGGATACGACTGCCCTCGAAGATGCCGGCAAGCTCATTAGTCTCTATGGCGGTTTCATCGACGAAGTTTACAACATTTCTGAACTGCGGCGCCGCACGAAGCAGAAACCCGTTGACCCTGAAGATTTGCTGCGGCTGGCCGAAGCGCAGATTGCGCGTAAGTCCGCCTCGCTCTTGCTCAGGGTTTTTCTGACCGTGTCCAATCCGTTTAGCCTTGTGCCTTTTGCGCTCATCATGGCGTACAAGCGAGGCAAGAACATTCCCGACGCTGAGATTGCGGTTGCGCAGCTTGTTCTGAAAGCCCTCGCGGACCAAACGGGTGAAAATTTCAAGAGAGTCTTACCCTCGCGCCGGCATGTTCTGCGCGGCCGTGCGCTGCTCATTCTGGGCAGGCATGCAGAGGCGGTGCACGCGCTGAAGCATGCGCTGCTGGCAAGCAACGATCGCGCAGAAATCTATTTTTATCTTGCCGGCGCACTGACTGCACTCGGCGAAAGCGATGCTGCCCTGGGGTACTATATTGCCGGTATTGAGGCTGGCGATGCGCGGTGCGCGGCGGTTCTGCAGCGCCTCGCGGCTGAGTACCGCTCTGCAGGGGGAGATTTCTCTTTGCCGACAGATCTCGAAGCGCGTATCAAGTCTCTCACCAGTGTGCCACAGAGCAAAGCAGACTGGCGTCGCGTCCTGAGCGGATTCATTGACACGAAGACCGAAGCGATAGACAGCATCATGCTCAGGTTCGAGCGACGGCTCGATAAATGGCTGGCATTATGACCTTTGACGACATACAGCGTATCATAGAAGACCTGCAGGAAGATCTGGGTTGGCAGCACCACCCGACGGGCGAATCCCCCTTCTGCGATATGCACGGCACGCGGCATCCAGATGGCGCCGACCACGATGCCGCAGATTTTTCGCAGCAAGTAGCGGTGCGCGAGCAGCAACCGACCGGTATTCCGGAAAGCCAGGAAGAGGCCATGCTGTATTCGGCGCTCAACCGCAGCACCAATGAAATAGATTCCGATTCGCCTGCTGAGGCGGCACAATGGCTGAACAACAACGCCGCGACGCCTGAACAGTTGCAGGGTGTGAATACAAACCTGAAGGGCATCTACGGTGAGATGCGGGTGGTCGATATTCTGAACAGCCGCAACGACGGTATTACGTACGAACTTGCACATGCAACCAACAACCCCGGCGTTGATGTTTACGGCTATGACGCGCATGGTCGCGTGGTCAAAGAGATTCAGGTCAAGATGAGCGATTCTGAATCGTACATCAGGGAAAGTACATCGCACCTGGCTCCCCATGTTGAGGTGATTGTGCCCGACGAAATGGGGCACTTGCCGGGCGTTACTACGATTGGCATTAAACTTTCGGATATTGAATCTGATACCAACCAGTTTCTCGATGAGCTGACGGCATACCGGCGGGCCATGCTGCCACCGGGGTTTCGTGAGTTTGCGCAAAACCGCCTGCGCCAGGGTTATTAGAACCAACCGCACAGCCGCAGGTAACAGGCTTCCGGTACAGCTGAGTTGTCAGGCTTCCACCATGGCCCTAGCATGACGCGCAGAAGCGTGCCCGCATCCAGCCGGCGCGGCGTATCCGCAGTGAAACCGACGTAAGGCATGGAAATTCGGCCAGCGGGAAATAGCATGGTGTAGCGCTTCTTGCCCTGGAAATCTACCTGGAAAAGCGGGACGCTCGGACGCCAGAAGGTATAACTCCCATTTGGCACCGCACTCTTGCCTATGAACGCCGATCCACTCTTTGCAAGTCTAAGCATACCCCCGAAGAGAGCTGAATAATCGCCGGTTACAATCAGACCATGTTGCTCCGCGACGGCCACAACATCTTCGCGATTGCCAGTTTGGGAAAATGAGGTAACCTCAACATTTTCGGTATGCGGAGCGACAGCACCGGGCGTGTTTTTCAGCTCCATTTCATAGATCTCGCCGATACCATAAGGCGCACTTGCAGGCAATGGGCGGCGGCCAGCGGCCAGCAAGTGGTAGCTTTGGCCTGTTGCCAAATCCACGCCGCCTACCTGAACAGAGTCAGTGCCACCCTTGGTGCGCGATACGATCAGCACGCGGGTCACTGCAGAACCCCGGTCAGGTCAAGAATAGGCCGAAACCCGGTTTCGGCCTGAGGCAGTTCGAGCGCGCCGTACAGAAACCTTCTGAGTCGCGCTTCCTTGGCGTTGCACACTTTTCGCAGGCAGCGCTCGATCACCATCGGCTGAAATCTCAAACCATGAGTGATGTCGAGTGCGAGCTCTTCTCCGGGTTGAACCACTGTCTGCAGCAGCGCTTCGATTTCGTCAGCTTCGGCCCGTGTGCTGCCGGCAGGTATATAGTGGCATCGGGTGGGAATGCGGAGAAACTCGCTTAGCGTCTTTTCCAGAGGTGTAAGGGATGTCGCTTTTTGAGCCCGCTCTATGCGATGCTCCCACTCAGCAAATTGCTGCAGTAATGACGCAGCGACCTTCGGGGAGCTCTCGACGTCGACACAGGCGTGGCGGTAGAGCAGATGCCACATCGAACCTGTTGTGCCGAGGATATCGAGTTCGGTAATTGTATCTCGATAGAGACGAACTATCGCCTCGCCGACGTAGGGCGTTTCTACCGCATCGCCCGAAACCGGGTCGCAGTAAATGACCGATTCATAGCCATACTCGCCACTAGTCGATTTCTGTCCTTTACCCAAAAGGGAAATCAGCCGCATACCTTTCGCCTGAGTCAGGACGGGAGCTGGGCCTGCAAGTGATCGAGCCCCGCTTCTGCCAGGAACTGGCTCGGTACAATATCTGTCTTCTGCGTGGGGCTGATGTAAGAGATATTGAGAGTCTTCTGTGCCCGCGTCAGTGCCACATAGAATAACCTGCGCTCGGTTTCCAAATCTCCCATCGGGTGGGGCGTCCAACCCTGGTTTGCGCCAACGATAAAGACGTGTGCCCACTGCTGGCCTTTGGCTTTGAAAAAAGTCAGCAGGTTCACCGCGTCGCCCTTTTGCTGCCTTTCGCCCATCTCTCCCGACTCAGAGCGGGTCGCAACCGTTCTGAGCAATTCGTGGAATTCATCCAATGATCCGGTAAAGACCCGCGAGATGTCGAGCAGTTCTATGACGGGATTGGTCGTTTCGTCGTCATCGTCAAACCCAAACGCCTGTGCCTGCATATTCTGGAAGTGATGACACACGAAAGCGACGAAATCGAATGGGTTCGTATTTTCGATCAGCATGGAGATTGCAGGCGCAAATATGGCTGCAGTATCCGCCAATGCTTTTGGCACCTGCAGGTTCTCTGCAGCCGTACTGTAATCGCCGGTCTGAACCGCGAGTACATGGAAGTCTTCCACAAGCTGCTTTGAACCATATTTGAAGTAGGTCTTGACCAACAGCTCCGAATTGTCTTTGTTAATATGGGGTCGCCCCTCTCGCATGGCTTTCTGTAAAGCAAGCAGGGCTATAAGATTCTTAAAGAACCGCGAGGCGGGTATGTTGTCCTCGCGCCGCACATAAAAGGGTATGTCCAGACGAATGAAGGCCATTTGTAGGGCGATACTCTGTGCATTCATGCGCATCAGTACGGCGAAATCCTGATAGCGCACATCTTCTTCCTGCTCAACAGTTGCGCGGATCGTGTGCGCTATTGCCATTGCCTCTTCGTGTGCGCCCGGCAGTGAATGTATCTGAATTTTTGCGTTATCTTGACGGGCCGCCCTGACACTTTTTGGAATGCGCACCTTGTTATGGGAGATGAGCTTGTTGCCATGCTCAACCAGGTTTGCGGGACAGCGGTAGTTGTATTCCAGCACGTGTGTAGTCACTGCATGGTTGAGATGGCGGTCGAGGTTTATGAGATAATCGGCAGAAGAACCACGGAATCCATAGATTGCCTGGTCATCATCGCCGACGACGATTAGCCGCTTGTTGCGTGACATAATTTCAATCAGTGTGAAGTCGAGCAGGTTGATGTCCTGGAATTCGTCGACAATGATCTCGTCGTACCGTGCCATTTCCCGCTCGCAGAGGCCCGGATCGTCTCTAAAGGCAATAAAAGTCAGCAATTTCTGGTCATCCAGATCAATAGCCTGGCTTTCATCGAGTCGCCGGCAGAATTCGAGGTAAACCAGTATGATGAAAGAACAGATCTCTACCTGGTTCTCTTCGCTCAGATCGCCCTTCTCAAAAATCTGCTTCAGTACCCCGGATTTGAGCAAGACATTTATGGCTTCTGCCTCTTTCAGCTCGCGCCAGTAGATGATCTGGTTTTTTAGCCGCGAAGTGACGTTGAGCATCAGGCTGTGCAATGATTGCCTGGGAAATTGCGCCAGGATATGACCCGAGGTATGCAGTTTGATATGCCGCAGAACCTCGAGCATCAGCGAGTTCGCCATTCTTGGCGGCTTAACGACGCAGGGTCGTCCCAGAGATCGCGTGTAATTTGTGAGAAACCGGTTACCAAAGCTATTCAGGGTTTGGATGACCGGCTGCTCAGCCGTCGGCGTTGCCCGCGTAGTATCGGCAAAGCGGCTTTGCAGGCTGTTTTGCGCGGAGCGATCAAACGTGAGCAGAAGGCTACGCTGCAAAGGAACACCTTGGGAACCACGGTAGAGAACCCTGTTCACGATCGTCATGGTCTTACCGGCGCCTGCCGGGGCTATGAGACGGATTTTCGCTGCATCAGATTCAATGAACGCCTGTTGAGAGCGGTCGATCTGCTGATTGAGCGCGCGACGATAGCCTGACTGTCTTTCTTCACGCAGGCGGCTACTGATTCCGCTCAACATCTGCATGGCAGCCGGATTATTCAGAATAGCTGAGCGAATTTCTTCTAAAGATGGCATAGACCTGCAGGTTACGAATGAAATCTGCGCTCGTAAGGCAACCAAAACACCCGGGTGGCAATAGAACTGGCTGTCACTCAAACCTGCCAGCGACTGACAGGCGTCACACCACAAACTCCGCCG
>CAYOZO010000075.1:0-17117 GCA_964408405.1 uncultured Turneriella sp. | reverse complement strand
GCTCGGCGTTGAAACCGATTCCCGCGTTATTAATTAATATATCGACGCCACCGAATTTCTGCTGCACGTCGTCGCGCAGTGCTTCAACGGCCTTAAGGTCAGTCACATCCATCGCACGGGTCATGATTTCTACGCCGTGTTTCGCCAGGCGCTGCTTCGCATTTTCCAGCGCAAGTTCGTTGATATCCGTCAGCACGAGGCGGCTGCCTGCTTCGGCAAAAAATCCGGCTGTGTGAAGGCCGATACCGCCGGCAGCCCCGGTAATCAGCACTACTTTGTTTGCGAGATCCTTCATGGAGCTAACTTGCACAAAGACGAACGGGGTGTCAATAATAAACTGACATTAGTGTCATTTTGTTTTGCCATGCGGTAGGGGTAGACTTAAGTCTACCCCTACCGCATGGCACCATGAATTTGCGTAGCTGCGAGGAAGGGCAATATCAGGAAAAAACCGGGCCGAGGTAGAATGCAGCTTTTTGAGTCTTGGCGGGAGTTGCTTGAAGAGGCATTGCTGCCCTTAACGGTCCCACGCCAGATAGTCGCCGTGCCGCAGGTAACGATGGAATTTCCTGATCAATTTCAACGTCCTGCTCCACCGTGTAGTCTTCGCCACCGAAACTCTGCGCGATGCTGTAGAGCAAATTGAACTCGCGCACCGTGTAAACAGAATCCGCGATGCTTTTCTTTACTTCATCGAGTCGCGCGAGCAGATGATCGTGCAAGCCGAGCATCACCGATTTCTTGCTCAGCAAACTAAACAAAAAGCTCCAGTAATGCGCATAGTCCGTGTAACGGCAATAGAAAACACGACTGCGCTCCACCCTGTCCACGGGTTCGGGAATGTTATCACCTTCAAAATAACCCGTATAGATCGCAATTTCCTCGAAGTCCGTGATAACGACCAGACGTATTTTCATGTCGTACGCATATTTTCGCGCTTGATAGACCGCTTCGGCGCTACTCGCAAGCTCCACAGAAGGACGCTTTGCTTCGATGATGAATTTATAACTTTCCCCGACCTTGAAAGCATAGTCGATATGCCGGCGGTTGCCAATGTGCAGTTCATGGATCACGTCCTTGTAACTCTGCGCATAACCCGCCTCGTTATCGACATCCCAACCCAGCAGGCGCAGCAGGGGATTGATGAACTCTACGCGCACCTGCGTTTCGAGAAACTCGGGGGATTTATAGTGTGCTTCGTTGATCTGGAACTTCGCGATCAACTCGCGCAGCTTTTCCGGGACTCTTACCTTCAGCATTGCCAAGGCTGCTCAAAGTATTCTGCGGCGTCAAAAACTATTGAGGAGCGGCAATTCCATCGCGCGGTTCTATCCAATGCTTGACCGGATAGGGAGTACGATTGGCATAGCGCATGGAACTCCCATGCCGGCGCTGCAAGAAAACTATTCCTGCTGAGGATATCAACATACAACAGATGGTCGCTAAGTGCGCCGCATGCGGGGCGCTCTTTAGCTTCGGCTCAGTCGATACTCAAACTTCGGCGCCGGCAAAACCGATCGCGGCAAAATCCGACCGCATTGAGATGAAGCATGAAGGCGGCAAGTTGGTTCTGTCGCGCAGATGGTTTGAAGTAATCTATGTCTTCTTGCTATTTTTTGCGCTCATCTGGACCGGCATTGCTTTTGGCTTTCTGAGCATCTTCACCTTTTCAAATGACACAGCAAGCGACAACAGGATTTTCGACTGGATTTTCACGCTGTTCCCGCTGATTCCTGTTGCTGCGGGTTTGGTAATGCTATACATTGCACTGGCCGGCATTATCAACAGAACCATTATCACTGTCGATAACGTTGCGCTCTCCATCCGGCATTTTCCCTTGCCGTGGCGGCATTCCGGCGCCATTGCCTCAGGCAATATCGAGCAATTGTATTGCCGGGAATACCAGATCCAGAACCGCGGCCAAACCTGGAATCGGTATGATCTCTGCGCGCTTTTGCGGAGCGGCATCGAGCGTAAACTTCTCAAGGGCATCGATACCGCAGAAGACGCGCTCTACCTCGAACGCGAAATCGAGAACCATCTCGGCATCACCGACCGGCCGGTGGCGGGAGAATATAAGGGTTAGCCTTTGCCTGAGTGACCGCCGTCACTCGGGCAACGGTATACGATCACTCTCGCCGGCTACAACACCCATCGTGTTCGCCTGCCATTCGGCCTTCGCGCGTTCGATACGTTCTTTGGACGTTGAAACAAAATTCCACCACAGGTGACGTGCTTCAGGAAATTTTTTTCCACCCAATAGTACTGCGCGCGCAGCAGAGGGGGAGCTTATTTGCACACGCGTCTTACCCGTGAGAACAAGCATAGCTCCCACTTGTACTGTGTGTCCCAGCGCGGCAAAGCTGCCACGCGAAACGTAGAGTGCAGATTCTTCGCCGGGTGGCCATTCGAGCTCAATGGTGGCAGCGCCAGTCGTCTCGAGGTCGGCATAGAACAGCGGTGAATGCGTTTTGACCGGTGAGGCCTTACGCATCAGCGTACCGGCAATCAGGCGCAGCTTCCACTCTTCACCTTCCAGCACCGGCATCACTTCTGGCCCGTAGTGCTCAAACGTGGGTGCCGTCTCTTCGTGTTCGGCAGGCAGCGCAACCCAGGTCTGTATGCCCTCGATCTTCGAGGGCAGATTTTCTTTCACCGAATGTTCGCTGTGCACGATGCCCCGGCCCGCAGTCATCCAGTTCACCGCACCAGGGCGAATGACGAGCTCGGTACCCAGGCTGTCGCGGTGCCGCACCGCGCCGTCGTAGAGGTACGTGATGGTCGAGAGCCCAATGTGCGGGTGCGGGCGCACGCTCAGCTCGTCACCTGTGCGAATCTCTGCCGGCCCGAAATGGTCGACGAAAACAAACGGGCCAACGCTGCGCGCATCGAGGTGCGGCAGAATGCGCAGTACGTTAAACCCGTCGCCGAGGTCTTTGGCCTTGCCGGTCATAATATGGGGCATATTTTTCAGGATAACAATTTACGGTCTAAACGGCCACGTTACCAAATTCTTGACCCCGCAGAATATCTGGTGTCGATAATAGAATCAAGATGGCTCATGTTCGGTTGATCGCAGTGACTGTACTTCTGCTCACGGCAATGTCCGTAGCGACGGCGCAGGAAAAACCCTTGCCGGTATTGCAGTACGTCGATGGCAATGGAAACTCCTACGAGTTCACCGAAGAGGGGTCGGGCTATTTGCTCGAGTTTGAGCCAGTCAAGAAGGGCAAGTACTCAGGAGGCGAACCTGCTACGCGCCGTGTCAGCAAAGAGAACTACGAACGGCTGCTGGCGCGAATCGATGAAACCATCAAAAAGAAACGCCTCACATCGACCCGCGAACGCGGCACTGCGCTCATTATCAAGCAGGTAAAGGATGACGTGAAAGAATATATCCTGCCGAAGGGCAGCAAAGACATCAAAGAGATCGAAGCTCTGCTTTACACAATGTTCTGAGTGACGTGGCTGCGAGGATTCCGGCATTAATGGTATGCAACTGCGGCTTTTGGATTTCAACGCGGCTAGGTCGAAATCCGCCGCGCGCAGCCCATTGAGGCAATCGTACAGAACCTTGCGGCTTACACCGAAACAGACGACGGTTTTCTTGCAAAAACAAGTTGCGGGAGCCCCACCTACTCAAAACACCAAAAAAAAGTGTAACATATCTCTCCGGGGTTTAGATCCTGCTAATTGATATTACTTTACATAATATTTTCCATTATCGAATTCGGTGTCAGAAATCTTAGGAGCTGCCTATGTTCACCTTAGTAATCTGGAGGAAGAAAACAATGAAAACATAAGGAGCCAAAAAACATGAAATTTATTCCAATTGCTTCGACTTCAAAGGAAGTTGAAAATTTTCGAAGACAATCACTCGTTGACGATGTCGTTAATGGTGTACTGCAGATGTATAAATCTAACGGTGTGACCGAGACCGAGCCGTGGCTCGCATACCTATGCGTCCATAATGATCAGGTGTTGGGCACGTGCGCCTACAAATCTCCACCAAAAAATGGCGAGGTTGAGATTGCTTATTATGTATTTCCGGCATACGAAGGTAAAGGTCTTGGTACATTCCTTGCGTCGTACCTCGTATCCCAAGCCCGTCTTGTATCCCCGGAGATTACCATAGCGGCGCAGACACTGCCTCATGCAAGTGCTTCTACGCAGATACTCGAAAAATTAGGTTTTGAGCGTATCGGTGAGTACCTCCATCCTGAAGATGGAAAGGTTTGGCAATGGTTACGAAAATGAGACCCTAGGGGCTCTAACTTCAGACAACATAATTTACGAGGTGCGCGCGCGACCGCTTTAGTGGGTCGCGTGCGCCCTTCGGGAGACGCGCCTTCGGCTCGTCGCGGGCGCAGCAGCAAAAGATCGCTGCGCCCGCCGGGGTGTCAGATTTGTTGACGGGCTCGCGAGCCCCTTCGGCAAATGCGCTTCGCGGAGGGGTGCATCGAGATTTCGGCTTTACGCCGCCACGGGCTCTTTTCTCGCAAATTCCACATAAAGCGAACATGGTGCTAAAATAAACTTACCGAGGTAAATACATGGCATTGAAATTTAGAAAGCGAATGAGACTCTTTCCGGGGTTTTACTTAAATCTGAGCAAATCTGGTATGAGCGCTACGGTTGGCTTGCGCGGCTTCAATGTGAATGTAGGCAAAAACGGAACATACTTAAATACTGGTATTCCCGGTACTGGCCTGTACGATAGGCAGAGAATAGGTGGTGGCGCCAGCGCTTCCAGTACTCCTGCTTTGCATCCACAGCCGACACCGACGCCTCAAGCAGTAATTCCTGAAGGCACAGAAATAAAGAGCTTCGAACCCGAATTGATTACCAGTGAGGGTTTATTTGGCCTCAAAGAATCAATAATTAATGCCCAAAAAGAGAAGGCCGATCTTTTGGTTGAGAGCAAAAAAGCCGCCAAAAGCAAGGTACTCGCCCAAATCCTGATGGGGTTTTCATATGCGCTAATTTTTGGTTTCTTCGTGCCTAAAATTCGTGAAAATGCGAAGCAAAAGGCACAGGCAGCACTGGATGCAAAGGAAGAATACGAAAATTTCAAATTGGATATTGAAATGAATCTTGACCCTTCAATGCAGAAGGATTATTTGATTCTGAAGAAATCCTTTGAAGATCTCCTGAAAATTGATACTATTTGGGACGTAACTTCCGCCTCTGAAGTCAATCGAGCCGCCACCAGATCTGCTGCGGGCACAGCTGTGATGCGCACAAAGGTCATTTTCAGCAAAGGCTCATTGGACTATATTGCCACACCGTTTGAAGCTTTGAAATTCCACAATGCAAATGGGGGAGATATTTTCCTCTATCCTGGGTTTATGGTCATGGTAGGGCGAAATAGCACTGATTTTGCGCTAATCGATTTCAGAGATTTAGAAGTTGAGCACAATGGTGTCAAATTCCTGGAAACAGACAGAATACCCAAGGACACTAAGGTAATCGGTAGAACTTGGAAATACGTAAACAAAAATGGCCAGCCCGACCGCCGCTTTAAGGAAAACCCAGAGATACCTATTGTGCATTATTATGAACTTACGCTGAAAACACATAAAGGCTTGCACGAAAGCTATTCATTTAGCAACCCGGAAATTGCTGAAAAATTTTGCATAGCCTTGAATACGTACAAAACGGCATTACAGAATATGAATTGGACTGGAGAAAAGGCGGCTTAACAAGGCACGACGTCGCCCAACAAGACACCATGTTTTGCTTCGTAAGGCCGGTCGAAAACATTCTCTGGTCCTAATTAGACCAGAGGCAGGTGGCAGGCATCGTGATTTCTGCAGAGCAGAAATCGCGTAGGTAAATTGTGGCGCTGCAATAGACGCCGGCAACAAGACTAACCTAAACCTGCTGCTGCACGATGTAATGTAGCGATGTAAGGTTGGCACACCAATCACGCCCCCACCATGCCATGGTGAGGGGCTGTCTGCAGCTTAAGCTCGGTTTCAACATCCTGCTTCCTGGCTGTTTTCAGCAGCCAGTTACAGTAGCAAATGGACTGTGCAATTTCATGAGTTTCGCATAAACTGCTCTCGTTTATCGCAAAATGTATAAAATCTTTGCACCTTGTGGCAACGCTCGCTTCTGGCGTCGTGCAGAACGCCTTCACCAACCCCCTCGTCGCACTCCACGAGGTAACGCTATCGCTTCTCACCCAGGATTCAAGCGACAAGCTGCTCAATGCGCTGCTTGATCGGGCCGTCGAATTTACCGGCGCTGACTCAGGTACAATTTCTATACTCGATGATTCGCGCAAGTTTCTCGAAATCAAGGCATTCCGAGGCTTTGAGCAGGATGTTCCCAGTACCGTAAGACTCAAGATCGGCGAAGGGGTCACCGGGCGGTGCATCGTGACGGGAAAACTCCGCAACGTGGGCGACACCTCTCAGGACAAATACTACATCGCCGTAAGACAGGATATCCGCTCTGAACTTGCAGTACCTCTCAAGGTGGGAAACAAGAGTTTCGGCGTTATCTCCGTCGATTCGAAGAAACTCGATGCCTTTAACGCCGAGCATGAAGAATACCTTGAAATGCTCGCGGAATACGCAGCGCAGATCTTTACCACGACCACATCGGTAGAATCTCTAAGCCACCGCACCCACCTGCTCGAAGTGCTGCTACAGGTCAGCGGCGTACTGGGCAAGTATGCAGATGTGAAACTCTTTTTTGAAGAAGTTATTCGTATTCTGGCGAACAGGCTGGGTGTTCGCCGGGCTGCCATCTATTTGTACGATTCTGTCACAAACGAGCTCTCCGTTGCGGCATCGCTCAATTACAGCGCAGAAGAAATTGCGAAAGGTCGCTACACTCCGGGCGAGGGCGTGACCGGCAAGGCGTTCAAGCAACGCAAGGCCATCGCCATCGCCGACATTTCACAGGATAGCCAGTTTCTCAATAAGACCGGACATCAACGGGACGAAACAGTCAGTTTTTTTGCAGCGCCTTTTTTCGAGGGGGGCGATACCACATCTGCCGGGCAAACCGTCACCGGCGGAGTCTTTAATTTTGAAATCAAATTCCAGTCCCAGAGCAAGCATGAAGACTACCAGTTCCTGGCGCAGATTCTCTCTTCTCTCTTTGGTCAGGCTTTGCAGATTGAGAAACTGGTACAACAGAGCTCACGCGAAGTCAAAGAAGAAAACATCATACTGCGACGGCAGCTCAAGAGCACCTTCGAGTTCGAAAACATCGTGGGAGCTCACCCTCGTATGGCTGATTTGTTTGCGCGAATGAAAATGGCTGCCGACTCTGCGAGCGCGGTACTTATCACCGGCGAATCAGGCACAGGCAAAGAACTCATCGCAAGCGCCCTGCACCAAAACAGCCTGCGAGCAGCCCACCCATTGGTGAAGATCAACTGTGCAGCCATCCCTGCAGACCTGCTCGAGAGCGAACTTTTTGGCTACGCAAGGGGAGCTTTCACCGGCGCAGTAGATGACTACAAGGGCAAAGTACTCTCCGCGCACAAGGGAACACTCTTTCTGGACGAGATTGGCGAACTCGATCTGAAACTTCAGGCCAAACTACTGCGGGTTCTGCAGGAAAAAGAATTTTCTCCTTTAGGGAGCAATAAGGTCATCAAGGTCGATGTCCGCATCATTGCGGCAACCAATGCAAATCTTGAGAATGCAGTAAAAGAGAAAACCTTTCGCGAAGATCTTTTCTACCGTCTCAATGTTGTAAGGCTTTCCATACCACCGCTGCGCGAGCGCCTTTCTGACCTGCCGCTGCTTATACAACATCTGCTCGACAAGATCTGTGAAAGAAACAATAAGAAGATCAGCGGGATCACAGATGCCGCCTTCAGAAAACTGCAGACGTACTCGTTTCCAGGCAATATACGCGAACTGGAAAATATTCTCGAACGCGCGGTTGTGCTGAATTCCAAAAACGAGGTGGATGCAGAAGATATACAGTTGGGCGATGGGGCGGTTTTGTCGGGGCCGGAAAAGGTCGCTGCTGCGCCCACACAGGTCTTTGATCTGCGCAGCTATCTTAAGGACGAGATTGCGCGCACACCTTCAGGCGAAATTTTCGACGGGGTAATAGGTCGCGTTGAGAAGGAACTCCTGCGCATTTTGCTGAACCAAAACCAGTTCAACAAGCGCAAGACCGCCGAGGCACTGGGCTTAAACCGCGTGACGCTGGATAAGAAGATACAGCAATACGGTCTGTTTGAAATATGAATTGACCACATTATGTCTCATCAAGTAGCCATGAATTTGTCTGCGGGTCTCCGGAAATGGCAGCCACGAGGCAGTAGACTGCGGTCGCAAAAAAGGTCGCCCCACTGAGATTTTTAGGTCGATATTCAATAAGCAGCAATGGGCCCCAAGATAGTCGTATTTGAACCGGACGGTATTTACCGCACGATTATTGAGAATATTCTTCTCAAGAACAACTACCGTCCGTACTTCGTCGATAACTCCGCCGAATGCAAAGTGGTTGTAGATGAAGTTCGCCCTGACATCATCATCATTGATATACGTGCAGCGAAGCCCCACGACTTTCGCATCCTGGCCGACCTCAAGGTCTTAAGCAAGGCGCCGGTACTGCTCACCACCGAAGAGAAGGTCGATGACTACATGGCCGCTCTGGGTAGTAAGAATGTGACGATCGTTCTGCCTAAACCCATCAAAGGCGCTGAGCTCAGCAAAGTGCTCGCAAACCTTCTGACTGTGGATCCCCGAGTGTGGTTTGGTATTCACAACTACATACCCGATCTGCGCAAATTGCGCAAAATGAAGCTCAAACGCTCGACGCAAGTACGCACATGCATCAAGACTATCCTGAATGAAATGCATGCCTGGGGTTTCAATTTCAACCATGAAACCGAAATGGATCTTGTCTGGCAGGAAATTCTCATCAATGCGATCTACCACGCGCATGGCTATACCAACGAGAAAAAAGAACGTGTGGCGATTGAGCTCCCACACCCCTACGAGGTAGAGGTAACTTACGGTGCAAGCGAGGGAGCGTTTGGCGTCGCCGTGCGCGACAGCATGGGTACGCTGACGCCGGCAATTATCATTGAAGCGCTTCGCCAGACCGTTGAACAGCAGAGGATGATTGAGAAGGCAGCCGAAACTGGCGAGGATGTCTCTCACCTGGTTCTGGATCGCGGCCGAGGACTTGACCTGATCCGCCAGCTTTCGGGCGAGTATTATTTCATCATCGACCCCGGTGTTTCGACCGAAGTTATTATTATCTATGACCGGTATTACGAGAAAGACGATGCCGTGGGATCTCTTAAGATTTTTGATCTTTCTTACCATATGCGCAACACCGCTGTTGTCGCAGAGTCAGGCTAAGGCCGGTTCCGCGGGCAGTCGCGAGCCGGTAACGATCACCATACAGGGATTGCGCGATGAAAACGCCGAGAAGAGCTGCCTCAGGGCTATCAATCGCAATCGCAAGTATCCGCTGAGCTTCGCTGACAAGGGCGACGGCGATTACCAAATCTTTATCGAGAAAAAACGCCCCGGCTACCAGGTTCGCGTCGAAAAGCAGGGTACGGCTCTGCGAACAGGCCGGGCGCTGCACGATTTCGAAGTCTGCATTGCGGCTGCAGCAATGGCCCGCGAAGCTATTGCGGACGAATAGGAGCCTGTGCGCTAACTCATGCAAAAAACAAAAAGGCGATTTTTTGCGCGAGCCGGGGCCGCGTTTCGCCTGAACATGTGCGAAAATCGGCGAAAATTCGCGCCCGTTGGCGCCTCGCATAAGCAAATCGGCACGATTTGCGAAGGAATTTTTGCCGATTAGCGGACGCGGCTTGCGCGAAAAATCGCTCCGGCTAGTTGGCGCACAGGCTCATAGCCGCCACAGAGCAAAAAATGTCGACAACACCATAACCTTCTTCGTCTGACTGATAAGACCCGATGCGCAAGTTACTCCCGGCCTTGCTATTGCTCCTTGGCTCTGGCCGCATCTGGTCGCAGAATTCGGCCCCCGTCACGGCTCTGAATAATGCAAGCCTTGAACCCCCGAAAGGCTGTACGGCTGAACTCCGAGGCAACCGACCTAAAGTCTATATTGCCAATTTCTATGTAACGTATGGCAAACCTGACATGGGTAAGGCCATCGGCGACTATATCGCGGAAAAGTTCGAGACGGATGGCCGCCTCGATGTCATCTCGCGCAGTATGATCAATGAAGAAATGAAACCCCTACTACGCGACAAGAAACTCAAAGCAGAACGCTACCTCGAGCAGACGCTGGCATTTGCTGCCCAGCGACAGGCTGACTGCGTCATTTTTGGCCGCATTGCACGAGACAAGAAGGGCAAGCGCATTTCATTCCTGGTACGCATGGCGTCTGTGGAAACCGGAGAAAATCTCCGCAAAGTCGATACCGAGGTGGAGCGCGAAGAAGCAATGGGGTTTCTGGAAAAAGTAGGCGACTCCTTTGTGAGCTATTTCACTACAGTGACTGTGCCCGTAACCCCGAAACTGGAGGTCGCTTTGCCTTCTTCCAGCGAAAAGAGGTTTCACGTCGCCGCCAGTGCAGCCGGCCTGATGCCGCAGGGCTTCGTCAAAGAGGGCTTTCCCTATGCGGTAGGCGGTAATAGTGAATTTGCGTATCTCGGACTAGCCAGAAATCTTTTTGTGGGATTTAATGCGGAATACCTGCAATACCTCCGCAAGGACAACCGCTTCGAAAGTCTGTACGGCATAGGTTCCTTTGGCTTTGTCGGCTACCGCATCTGGGGTGGCATTTCCTGGCATATGCAGGCCGTGCTCTATGGGGGCTACCAGTTCGGAAAGCTCACGGGCGCGGTCGAATCAACCACCTATGGTTACGGTGTTGGCATGGCTGGCCTGCGCACAGTTTTTGACGTCAGCCCGCGTTTCGGTATCCTTATCGAAGGTCGGTATGTCTTTGCGATGGCGGGTTCAACCCAAATTTCATCTGCTGCGGCAACATTCGGCGGCCTGTGGAGATTCTGATGGAACGTTTGTGCTTAGCCCTAATCACCATTCTCACCCTTGCAATCGGCTGCAAATCCTATGAAGACAGCTTCTACCGTAATCTGAACAGCACGGGGCTCTATGTCGCCAACTCTGGCTCGAATACCGTGTCCATGTTTGCCGCTGACCCCAAGTCGGGTATTCTGACCGAGCTCGGAACGGTCGCCGCAGGTACTACACCGGTTCACGTCGCGGTGAACGCAGCCAGCACATTCGCTTTTGTCGTCAACAGTGGGAGCAATGACGTTTACGTCTATGCCATCGATAAAGAAACACGCAAGCTCACTTACAAAGGCTCGGCCGCAACGGGCACCAATCCCCGGATGATTGCAGTGCACGCGACTAAGAATTTTCTCTACGTGGTAAACGAAGGTACGACAAATATTTCCGGCTTCACTTACGATAGTTCGACAGGCGGTTTAACAGCCATGGCGGGTTCCCCATATAACAGCGGTGCTACCACGCCACGGGCTCTGGCAGTTTATAGCGGCACCAACAGCTACGTCGTGCTGGCGGATTCGGGCACAAACCAAGTGCGACTCTTTGATATTAACTCTGCGACCGGCGTGCTGACCGCCAATACCGTTCCTGCGGCTAACCTGTCAGCCGGAGCGCTGCCTCTGGGGGTTTCAGTGACGAGTGGCAGCGCGCCTTATATTTACGCTCCTTGTGTGGATGGTAATATTGAATACTATGCCCTTTCTCAATGGGCGCTGAATCCTGCCGGAAAAACAACCATCGCCGCCGGCACAAACCCGGTTTTTGTCGCGGTCAACAGTGACCGCTCTGCTGCTGTGGTTTCCAACTCCGGCTCGGCCAATCTCTCTGTCTATTCGATGTCGTCAGGGGCACTCACGGCAGCGGGTACAGTCTCAGCCTGCACCACCCCCGCACAGGTTCTCATAAACAGCAGCAACTACGCCTACGTGGTCTGCAATGGCGAGAACAAGATCAACGCATACTCCCTTTCGGGCACCAGCCTCAGTCTGCTCGGCAGTTATGCAACGGGGTCAACTCCCACCAGCGTGGCAGGCTACTAGAATATGTACGGCTGCTCGCCTGAGCGAGCTGCCGTACATTCCACCGTGCTAATTTTCCATTTTCGCCCTGTCTTGCCGCGCAAGACTTCCCCATGGATTACAAGACGGCTGGCGTCGATACCGAATACGCGCAGAAGTTAATCCATAACCTTAAGGGCCGCATCAGCGGTACGCACAAGGTGCCCCATGTCGGCGAGATTGTCGGACAGTACGGCGGCTTCGCCGGTCGTTTCCAGCCGGTTGCTATTCCGGGTTACGACGTCGTTGCCACAACCGACGGTGTAGGTACTAAAACGCAGTTGCTCCGCCGGTTCAATTATCTCGAAGGCATCGGCCAAGACCTCGTGGCGATGTGCGTCAACGACCTGTACTGCTCGGGCGCCACACCCGCTTTTTTCCTGGATTACATCGCCTGTGGTAAGCTCGACGAGTCGTGGTATAACCGCGTGCTCGGTTCGATCGCCGATGCCTGCGCGGCCACGCCAATGGCCCTAATGGGCGGCGAAACTGCAGAACACCCCGGCGTCATGCCTGACGACGATTTTGACCTAGCCGGCTTCGCAGTGGGATTTATAGCGCGCGACCGCCGGCTGCCGAAAGTAGAGCTGCAGCGCGAAGGCGACCTGCTCATTGGGCTCCCTTCAAGCGGCCTGCACTCCAACGGTTTTTCTCTCGTTCGCAAAATCTTTGCCGATCTGGAGAAAAACAAGCCAGCGGAGTTCCAGACCATGGCTGCCGACCGCGAAAAATTTATCGCGACATGGCTTAATCCCACACGTATCTATAAAGAAATTCCGGCTCTGCTGCAACAGGCGGAGATCAAGGGAATCGCGCACATCACAGGCGGTGGCATTCACGAAAACCTGCCACGCGCCATCGCCGAAGGGCTGGGCGCTGAAATTGAAAATGCAGAACCTTTCAGGCTTCAGGCAGCCGACCTGCTCGAGCAATATGTTGCGCGCGAGAAACTTTTCCATACCTTCAACATGGGTACTGGCCTCATTCTGATAGCCGCAGAAGGCGAACTGGAAAAGATCCGCAAGGTTTACCCCGAAGCTGCAGTCATGGGAAGACTGGCCAAGGGCAGTGGCGTGTCGCTGAATCTTAATTGACGGCGCGCTGTGCAAGGGTTGCTTGCAGCGTGCCAAACAATCGCTGGAAACTCTGGCTTGCCCAGGCCGAAAATGACCTACTTTGGGGCCATGATTCTTATGAGCACGGGCACTATTCGCAGACCTGCTTTATCGCACAGCAGGTAGCTGAAAAAGCGCTGAAATGCCTCGCGTATTTTCGAGGTGCGGAGCTGGTCAAAGGTCATTCGTGCCGTGAATTGGCACAGTCGCTTGGCATTAACGGCGAGCTGGGGGAACAACTCAAGGAGATCGACCAGTATTATATCACCAGTCGGTATCCCGATGCGCTGCCAGGCGGAGCGCCTTACGAAACATTTACATCACGCCAGGCGCAGGCTGCGCTCGATACTGCAGGAGCAGTTATCCACCGTGTGAAGACTGAAACAGGTGATAACGCATGACCATTGTCTCATGGCCAGAAGAAGGCCCCATCGTCTGGCACAAACCCGTGCTAAAGGGACTTAATCGCGAAACATACCTTGAGGTTTTGCGCGAAAAGCTAAAGGGTCGGGTAAAAGAGGCATGGCTTTTTGGTAGTCTGGCGAGAGCGGATTCTGCGGCTACTGCCCATGACGTTGACCTGATACTTGTTGCAGAAGGCAATGAACCATTTCATCGTCGCGCTCTGCAGTTTTCCGATATTGCAGATTTGGCTGCCTCGACCGACATCCTGGTCTATACCCCCGACGAATGGGCGAGATTGAGCACCGAGGAGGGTGGCTTCTGGGGCGATGTCAACCGGACCCGCCTGCGTATCATCTGATTCATGGACACAATGTCGTAAGTGAGACTTTCCACCGTCAGGCAAGAAGACTTAGCCTCCGCTAAAGACCTGCGTCGCGCACCTGCAAAAGCTGCGCAGCAATACTGATAGCAATTTCTTCAGGCGTACTTCTGCCTAAGGATAGCCCAATCGGGCAGAAGAAAGCCTCCGCCTTGTCTGCAGCAATACCGGCAGCGATGAGCTCTTTCACCAGTGTCCTGCGCTTGCTTTTACTGCCAATAACACCCAGATACCGAAATGGCTCGTTTCGCCGCAAGAGCTTGCGCGTCGATGCCAAAATCAACATGACGGTCTATTTCGGATTCAACGACAGTGAAATTCTGCCCTCAATTGAATTTGCCCGAAAGATGGGTATTACCGTGCGCTTTCTCGAAGTCATGAATATCAGACACCTGCACCAGGGCGGAAAGATTCCCTACGTACCCTCAAAGGAAATACTCGCACAGAGCGAAGTACATTCTCAACCCCGCCTGTCCAGTTCATGGCGATCAGGCAGTCCGCTCTTAACTCCAGCCTGCTAGCAGGCTGTTGAAAAACAGCCACGAAGCAGGATGTTGAAACCGTGCGCACCTGCAGACAGGCCATTTATGGCCGTTTCGCAAGCGGTTCGCATCGCGAATCGCGGTCGCTGACTCGCGACTCAGCGAGCGTCTGCAGCGAGCACGGGATTTTTTCAACATCCTGCTAGTGATTTGCGGCATGACTGAGCTGCATAAGATGACCCATGGCAGAAAAGAAACGCGACGACCTTCTCATCGAAACCCTGAACCCCGACATGGGCTACTTCTTCAGAACGAACAAGAAACTCTACGAAACCCGGACCAAATTCCAGGACCTCGAAATACACGAACTCCCGCGCCACGGCCGTATGCTGCGCCTAGACGGCGTTTTCCAGACTTCTGACCGCGACGAATTTCTCTACCACGAACCGCTCGCGCACGTCGGTGGAATCACGATTGACGGCCCCAAAAAAGCGCTCGTGATCGGCGGCGGCGACGGCGGTGCAGCTGAAGAGTTTCTGAAATACAAGACAATCGAAAAGGTCGTCATGGTCGAACTCGACGGCGGCGTGGTCGATGCATGCAAAGAATACATGCCCGGCATCTGCGGCAATGCGTTCAATGACCCCAAGCTTGAGCTGCGGATTGAAGACGGTATCAAATACGTATTCGAAACCAAGGAAACTTTTGACCAGGTTTTGCTCGACCTGACCGACCCGTTCGGGCCTTCGATCGAACTTTACACGCACGAATTCTACGCGCAGATCAGCAAAATCCTGAGCGACAAGGGTATCTTAAGCCTGCACATTGAATCTCCCATTACGCGTCCCGAACTCTTCAGCAAGCTGTACTGGACTCTCAAATCGGTCTTCCCAATCGTGAGGCCGATGACTAATTATGTCCCATTGTACGGTACCCTTTGGGGCTTTGCGCTCGCCAGCAAGACGCAGGATCCGACCAGCGTCGATAAAAAAAACATTGTCGAACGCCTGGCAAAGCACCAGCTGCCGGAACTGCGCTTCTATAATGAGGATACGCACCACTCACTTTTTGCGCTGCCCAACTATATCCGCGAAATGATCAAAGCCGAACAGCAGCCAATCCGCAAAGGCGACAGTCTGCCTGTTCCCGCAGGCTCAAAACGCAATCTTGTCATGTACGAGACGGAGTGAGACTATGACGAAAAACCTGGAATTTGTACGACACTTTTTCCCCATAACCGGAAATGTTCGCAGGCAATTTGAGTTTACGGGGCTGCAAGTCGATAAAGAGAGGGGAATTCTCTCATAAAGGGGACAATTGTATATGTTGGCTAAGACAAAAAAGGCGCTCACCGTTATCACAGCTCTCAGTATGACCGTTTCGGTCGCGGCAATTGAAGAGTCATTCAAAGCGGGAAAAGATAGCCAAAAGGCTGCAGAACTCGCTGAAACCGAAAAACGCCTCGACGATCAGATACGGCAGATTAGCGAGCGGCTTCAGGCAATGTACACTCTGCGGGACATCGGCCCAAAGGTGAAACAATCTCCAACGCAGACCATCTTCTCGATGGGCAAAGACGAAGACGGAGAATATATTGAACTGGTAGCTTACACCTTTAATCCACAGTCATACAATTATGGTCGCCCGGTCGGTACCGCCGCCAAAACCATGCGCCTCTACTTTACAGGTAAAGACCTGTCCAAGATAAAGACCATTGTGGACGACCAGAATTTCTACGAGCAGTACAAGTATTATACGAAAGCAGTTCATCCGTTATTCTCGTTCATTCATTTTTACAATAAGCAACATTTTAGCAGCTCATGGGAAAATGTTGTAGGGCAGACATTTAACTATCTTCTGCTATCCATTATTTTAAAAGTTCACGTTCTTGCTTCGGGATGCCAAGATGTTCAGGATAATCTACTGCAACTAGATACAGACCGTCAGCAGATGCTGTGATCCCTCCTACTGAACGGTCTTTCGCCTCTAATACTTCTTTTGCCCATAAAGGCTCTCTTCTGCCTTCACCAATTTGTAATAATACGCCAACTATATTACGAACCATATGATGCAGGAACGCATTGGCTTTAATATTAATAATGACCCAATGCTGACGACGCTCCACCGTTAAATACAATATCTCTCGTATAGGTGTTTTAGCTTGGCAATCAATGCCTCTATAAGAGCTAAAATCATGCTCACCAATCAAATATTGAGCTGCAACAATCATTTTTGACACATCTAGCCATTTATGGTGCCAAGTGAGCCTATTTTTAAGGATTGCTGGAGAAATAGGAGAATTATCAATGATATATTGATACTGTCGCGCACTAGCCGAAAAGCGCGCGTGAAACTCTTCTGGTACGCTCTTAGACCATATACCCCGGACATCAGCAGGCAAATGCGTATTAGCTCCCATTGTCCAAGCTGAATCGGGTCTTATGACATCAACATCGAAATGAGCCACTTGAGCAAATGCGTGTACCCCTGCATCAGTACGTCCGGCACAGGTAATGGTAACAGGATGAGCAGCAATCTGGCTTAACGCCATCTCAACTTCGCCTTGAACAGTTAGCAAGCCACTTTGATACTGCCAACCATGATAATTAGTATCTAAATATTCGATGCCGATCGCGATGCGGGCCATGGGGATTGTCGGAGCGGCCGCGGCA
>CAYOZO010000074.1:0-17163 GCA_964408405.1 uncultured Turneriella sp. | reverse complement strand
AGCTGCGCTCGGTTTCAACATCCTGCTTTATGGCTGTTTTTCAACAGCCTGGTAGTCTTGAATTCCGTACTCAGGCGCTTGGCAACTTCGCCGATTATCTCGAGTTTCCGGAGAACGGCAGCCTGATACATCGCATCGCTGGAGAGTGACTCAAGATCCTTACCGGTGCCAAATAACTCTATGTCACGGCAGGCGATCAGGATATCGATCGCATAGCCTATATCACGATCGTTCATAGATAGGCCGCGCTGAAGCAAGAATTCGCTTCAGTCGAAATCTGTTTTGGCTTTGTAGCAGACTCTGTTTTGATACTAAATCGACTTTTCTGTTAAGAACCCTGCTAAAATCATCCACGGCATCGAATATTTTGAAACCATAGGACGCTGTGCTGTCAAAGGTAGCAAGGAGGTCAATATCGCTATCTGGTCTGAACCCGGTTGTTAACGCCGAGCCAAACAACTCCAGTTTCTGGATGCCCCATTTTTCGCAAATCTGCGCCAGCTTTTGTTCTGGAATCTCAATACCCGAAGGCAGCTGCATGGTTGAGCCTCGTTCAAAAAACTGCGTCGTCAAGAGGTTTATGGATCCCCCCGCCCTTCGGGCACCCCACCGGAAGAGGGGATTTTGTAATGAGCCTTTGTCGCAGAACGCAAATTCCCTCCCCCTGCGAAGGGGGAGTACGGCGTAGCCGGGAGGGGGTGGCGTCTATCTGCCCCCGATATTACTTGACTCAACGTGAGGCTGATTAATGTGCAAAAATGCGCGTCGTATTTTTCTCGTTTCTCCTACTCGTCACTATACCCCCCGTGGTTGCCAAGGAAAAGCCGGCTACTTCTGGAAAAAAAATTTTCTCCATCAATATAACTCCCCCGCCCGATGCGAGCGCGACGGAGCTCGAATTTTCTGACACAGATCTTGCGCAGGCAAATGCTGAACAGGCCGCGCAGGCGCGGACAAAGGTGGTCAGAACAACCGAGAAGACTTACCGTGAATACGTTACACCCGAGTTGCGTTTCTTCCGCGTGCGCTCGATCCACAAGACTGGCGTTCCGGGCGCCTTTGGTAAAACTCTTCTGGTCAGCGATTATCTCATCAGTCCCTTCCGCGAGATAAAACTGCCCCTCGTGCAGCAGGGCAAGACCGAGTACCTGCTCGGCAGCCGCATCGAGCTGCCGCAGCAACCAGGTCTTGTCACGCGTTACCGGCTCGACGAGGGTGAAAGTCTCGAATACAAAGAGCCGCTCATTTTCGATAAGCCTGGCACGTATCGCATGCAGGTCAGCGTCGAGAATGAGGCTAAAGAAACTATTCTTGAGCGCACCTACATCTTCAAGGTGGAGCTCAACGCGCCGACCACGCGCGCGGTAATCAGCGACCCGGTACACGGCAAACGCGGTATTGCGCTCGGGCAGATGAGCGCGCTGCTGTTTCTCGCCACCGACGCCGAGTCAGGCGTGGCAAAGACTTTTTACCGGCTTGCGCCGATCGGCAAGAATATCGAAGTGATGCCGTTCAGGGAATACAGTAAGCGCTTGGGCTTTGCCGAAGTTTCAGCAGGCGGAGCGATAAACCTGCTGCAGTATTACTCCGTAGATGTTGCAGGCAATAAAGAAGAACTTCGCAGTGAAGTAATCTTTTGCGAAACCGCGCCCGAGCCAGCCGCAACTACGAAGGATACTTCTCGATAAATCCTGGCCATTACTGCAGGTACTGCGCCTTGAGACGCCCCTGTTCACGGCGCGCGTGGTCGGCGCCCACACCCAGTTTTTCAGCAGTGGCATAGACGCCCATAGCGCCTGCAATGTCATGCCGGCCCTCGAGAAAGCGCGCATACTGCGAGTAGAACTGCGCGAGCGGCAGGCTGTTGCGGCCAGCCTCAATTATCGAAAGCTCCCGCTTCTGTTTTTCAAACTCTGCTTCGAGCTTGAGGTAAACGTTTAGATCGCGGCTGCGCACATCGTCGAACAGACTCTTCTTGGCCGTCTGCATTTCCTGGTAGGTCTTCGCGTTGCGCGCGCGCAGGTCGGCAATCAGACTTTCGAGATCGGCATGCGCGGCGGCGGCGGCCTGCATGCTGCTGAACACCTTTTCCTGCGAATTTTTCTTGCTATACATGTGCATCAGATAGCGGTTTGCTGTGAAGCGCTCTTTGATCCACTGCGTGCGGTCGGTGACATCAGTCGGGTTCAGCGTCGCAATGTCTTTGAGGTAGGATTCAAAAAGCTCGGTCGCCCGCTCGTAGTTGCCGGTCTTCTCGACATGCAGTTTCGCGAGCTGCCAGCCGAGGTTCTGCTTTTCTTTGTTGTCGGTGGTCGCCGAGTAAGCCTTTTCGTAGAAGAATGCCGCATCAACAAAACGGCTCTTGGAATAGTAGAGAGCGCCGAGAGCCGCATGGGCCTTGCGCACCTGCTCTTCTTTAAGTTCAAAGCCAGCGCGGGGTTTCTCATTCGCGCTAAGCGCCCTTTCGTACGAGTCAATGCTGCGCGAGACATCCTGCGAGGTGCGGTATTCTTCGGCGAGCATGAATTGCGTCACCGGATTTTCCGGGTCTAGCCGTGTCGCGGCTTCGAGAATATTGGCGTACGCGGTAAACTGCCGGTTCTGGCTGTAGTCGTGCTGCAGCGTCTGGTTGAAGTTGGTTTTGTAGAGCGCTTTCTTATTCAGCACTTTCGAACGTTCTTTGATGGCGTCTTCGAGCTGGCGCACGAGGCCCGCCATTTCAATCAGCATGTCTGCCGACTTGCGGTTGTACTCCTTTGCATGCTCGGTGTATTTCTGCTGCGCCCGTGCAAAATCTTCCTTGGCCTTATCGTATTCACCGCGCACCCGCTCGAGCGCCTGGCGGCTCTTTTCTTTCTGGTCGGCAATCAGCTGCTGCTGTTTGGCGCGTTCAGCTTCGACATTTGTAGCGTTATTCGTCTGGTTCAGCGCCGGTGAGCGGCTGCGGTCGTCGAGCAGCACGAGCTCCTCTTCGAGCCGCTGTTTCTCGCGCTCTTTCTCAAAAAGCTGCTTCCTGGTTTCGCGGTAGTTTTCGGCGTCGGCAATTTCTGCACTCCCCGCCTTTACCAGCTGCAGGCGGTCGGTGTTGGTATAGATCTCGTCATCCATACGCAGGCTGCGGTAGCGCAGCGACTGCACAAAATGAAATGCCGCATGGTACGGCTTCTTCAGCTTCGTCTGCGCAAGCGCGTAGTTGTAGTGCAGCAATGCGATATTGGGAGCTTCTTTGATAATGAATGACGGTTGCGTCTTGGCCAAGAGATCGCGCATGAAGAGGCGCTGCAGGTTGACGTTCCACTCTTTGCGGTACCAGGCCGCGTTCGAGTCGTTGTCCTGCCGGTTGGCGATCTTCTTTTCAGAAGGGTCACTCAGGTAGAACTGGTTGAGTTTTAGCCCAAGGTCTTCTGCCACTAGCCGCGGGTTAAAGTTGATCGAACCGGCAGAGGCTTCGATCTCGTCGATATTGTAGGGCAGGTAGCGCTCGAGCCGCTTCTGCACCGGGTTTTCACGAATTTCTTTCGCGTAACTACTCCCGATAATAAGGAGACATAATGCAGGAACGGTCAACAGGCGTAGCAAAAGTGTAAATCCCCCTTATTCTGATTATCGGCGAAAAGTGAGAAGCCTGTTAGAACTTCAGCCCCATCTGGCCCGTGAGCCGGCAGCGTTCTTGCTCGCGCTCTTCGCGGAAGGCGGCGTAGACCTCGTGGTAGCACGTGCCGCAGCCGGTCGTCGCATGGGTCTTCTCAATCAGTTTCGGAAACGTGTCTCCACCAGAGCGCACAGCAGCCTGGATATCAGCGCGCGAAACACCCTTGCACAAGCAGAGTTTTCGCGGACGCATCAGGCACGAAAGATCCATCTGCGTTAAGGGTATTATAGCACCGGTAGGGCGGCAAGAATAAATACCTGTTACTTCTTCCGATTGATCGATTCGCTGCCTGGCATGCCACCAAGATCGAGCAAACCCTGGAAGCGGTCGGTGTCCCCCTTTTCGGGATACTGCGCGTACATCACGACATCGGAAAGGTTTACTGAAGCAAGTGAGGCCACTTCGTGGTTAAGCGCAACCCTGACGCCGGTCTGCGTTTTGACATAGTTACTGAAAACTGCCCGCGCACCCTTGATGGGCAGTATGGACACCCACATGCGCATCTCGGCGATCTTGCCTTCTTCGTCGAGCGTGAACAGGTACGAATCACCGGGAGTGCTGCCGCCCGATTTAAACGTTACCAACAACTGGTTCTCGCCAACTAGGGCGCGTTCAGCACCGGGTGAACTGATGTGAAAAGCAGGGTTCAGCCAGAAGGTATGGTTATAGAATCGTTTGATTGCAGTCTGTGTCATCTCCTCGCATTCTTCGGTAACTCTACGCTCTTCTTCAAAGCAAACCGACTTGCCGGATACCTCGCTGAACTGCACAAGTTTACTTTTAGTAACTACTTCCACCAGTTTGCGTTTCCGATCCCAGAAAATTTTGTCGCCGCCGCGGAAGGTGAAAGACACCGCCGCAGTCGCCTGCCATTTGTCGTAGTCTGCGCCTCGAAGCATTTTCTGCGCGAGCTCTTCGGCGCGGGGGCCCGGCACCCCCTTAGGTAGGCTGCTACAGGCGGCGCAGGCAAGCAGCGAAAAGGCCGAAGACAGGATGGCAATATGGCGGAGCGCGGGCATTTCTAAGTCTAACCGATCGTCATGGAGTGGCAACCATAATCTCATTTGGAGTATCCAAATCGGAGAAGGTCCCCCTGTAGGGGTAGGTTTAAACCTACCCCTACAGAAAAACTCCCCAAAAAAATGCAAAACTCGTGAGAAAATTTTGCGGTTTTCTGGTATTTAATATATAGAGGGAGCCAATCCCGGGAGACAATATGCCACTCATAAATCTGACTTTGACTCTTTCGCCGCCCGCCAGGCGTGCCTGGTATAATCTGAGGAGCCACCGGCAATTCGATGAGATCGCCGATCTTTTTTTCGATACGCTGCGCCACGAACGCTACCGCAGTTTCGCAGTGGAACCCGTCTATTATACAGATCGCAATGGGGTGCGCAGGGCGAAAAAAACTTCGCAGAGCCTGGCAAACGAAAAGGCCTACAGCACAAATCTCACGATTCGGCTGCGGACGCTGCAGAAAATGAAACGCCTGCAATCGAGGGGGCTCGCACTTTCCTGGCAGGCCGAGGAAATTCTGTACTTTGGTTTTCTGCGTGGTCTGATCGCGACACCTGAGAGCTCAATAAAATAATGACACAAGTGTCACAAAAAACTCGACGGCCTGTTCGCCTCGCTTGAATGTGGCGCATGCAGGTACAACTCGAGAAAGCCAGAGCCACGGCGAATTTTACGCGATTTCGCGGCGAAAAAAGCGGCGGGCATTATGAAAGCTATTTCATGCGCGCCAACAACGCGGACACGGGCCAGGCCTTCTGGATTCGTTACACCATCTACCAGAATGAAACGGGCAAAGGAACCAAATCGTCCATGGGTGAACTCTGGGCTATCTGGTTCGAGAAAGGAAAACCACCCGTCGCCGCTAAGTCGGAGTTTCCCCTCAGCAAAATACAATACTCCAATCTGCAGTTTTCACTCGAATTTAACGGAGCTACGCTCGACGCGAGCGGTCTCAAGGGCGCAGCAAACAATTGCGGTTCGAATGAAATCAGCTGGGAGTTGCAAATGATCCCGATGGGCAAAGCGCGTAACCTTACGCCGCTCTTTCCGATGCCGCTATCCTCTTATGACACTCCGCTTCCGCGCGCAAAGCTGCTTGTTGCGCAGCCCTTTGTCACATTCAAAGGCCACCTGGTAGTCAACGGCAGAAAGATCGCGATTCAGGAATGGCAGGGCAGCCAGAACCACAACTGGGGTTCGCGCCATACCGATGAATATGCCTGGGGTCAGGTTGCCGGCTTCGACAATGAACCTGACGCATTTCTGGAAGTCGCCTCGGCCAAACTCAAATTTGGCCCGGTGATGACTCCGTACCTCACACCCATAGTGCTGCGCTTTCAGGGAAAAGACTACTGCCTCAATACGTACTGGCAGGCCATCCGCAACGCTGCGGAGCTGGAATACTTCCGCTGGTCTTTCTCCGGCGAGAACAAGGATCTCAAAATTGAGGGCAGGATTTCAGCCGAACGCGAGGACTTTGTCGCCTTGAACTACTACAATCCCCCGGGCGATATCAAGACGTGCATCAACAGCAAGATCGCTGCCTGTGAGGTTACGCTCACAGAAAAAAGCCGGATCGGAATAAGCGCACGGCTTAGCACAAAGAACCGTGCGGCTTTCGAAATACTGACCAGCAAAACAGATCACGGGTTTAGTCCGCTGTTCTAGCAGGTTCCGGAAAAACTTCCGCGCAGGTTTCCGGAACCTGCTTTGGGTCCTTGTTCAGGAGCCCGCTAACAAACCACAAAAGAGATTGAACCTGTAAGAGGGTTCAAGAGCATAACACATGATTATAAAATTGATCGTGATGTTCGCGCTCTTCTGCGCGCTACTCTATTTACTGAACAAGGCAATGCCCGATTTCCATATTGAAATGGGCGCGATACCTGTGGTCGCATTGATACTCGTGGGGGTAAACGTGGTGGTAGGCGCGCTGCTCGGCGGCACGGCAACTGTGCTCAACGTGCTGACTCTCGGCATCATCAAGTGGATTTTACAGTTTATCACTTTGGGATTATTCGGACTTCTTGTCAGCTTTCTCTTCAACGTCATCATCTTCTGGGTTGCGGACAAACTGACAGATCGCCTGACTGTCAAGAGCGTGAAAACGCTGCTCGTCAGCGCCGCCGCATTACAGTTCACGAACTTCCTGCTCAACAGGTTTTTCTGATGCGGCGTTTGATTTGTTTGAGCCTGCTGCTTTTAGGCACGGTGGGAGCTCAGAGCCAAAAGAACAAGAAGACGGAATGCCGGCTTCCACGCTACCAGCCGCAGGCGCCTGCCCTGGCAGATCTCAATCTGGAAGAAGCGGAAAAAAGAGAAATCGTGCAGCTGGTGCAGGAAGGTCGGCCAATCGATGCCGTACTTATCTTGCGTAAGTGCCGCGATTTGACGCTCAAAGAGCAGAAAATGATCGTGGATTCGATACGTAAAGGCTTCTGAAAACGGCAAAAATCCAGCTTGTGCGGGCAGATCACGGCGCCGCGCTGCAGGTTTCAGAACTCGATCGAAAAATTTTTGGTGAGGCTTCCTGGTCGCTTTCGCAGTGGCGGGCTGAAATCGATTCGCCGGGGGTAGCTGTTGTGCTGGCCATGCAGGCGGGAAAGCCTTGCGGTTTTGTGAGTTCGGGCATGGCCGGCGATGACCTCGAAATTCGTAAAATTGGCGTCTTACCGTCGCACCGGCGTCACGGACTAGGTCGCAGATTGCTTAAGTATGCAACCTCCAGGATGACCAGCGCGCGCCGGTGCCTGATTGAGGTTTCCTCGGCGAACGCAGCAGGCCTCGCCTTTTACGCAAGCATGGGTTTCACGGAAATTGGTCGAAGAAAGAACTACTATGCAGATGGAAGCTCGGCTATCGTAATGGAGAAAATTCTGTCCGTGACATAGGCAAAACCTTATATTACCGCCATGATGCAAAATCCGTTTGATACGCCTGGTTTGATTGTTGCAGATGATGAAGATGGCGCCAAGAAGAAAGAAGATCGCGCGCCCGCATTGCGCGAGCGAATAGCCGAACGCTTTCTCGAAAAGCGCCAGATTTTTCTCTGGGGCGCGGTGACGGACAAATCCGCTGAAATGATCGTTGAGCGCATGCTGTACCTTGAGGCGACAGACCCGGGTAAGCCAATCTACTTTTTCATCAATTCTCCAGGCGGAGTGATCACGTCTGGTATGGCGATCTACGACGTGATGCGCATGATCTCGTCGCCAGTCTACACGATCACCATGGGTATGGCTGCTTCCATGGGCGCGATACTGCTGACCGTCGGCGAAAAAGGCCACCGCTACGTGTTTGAACATGCCAAGGTCATGATCCACCAGCCGCTCATCAGCGGACAGATTGTGGCGCCCGCGATCGATATCAAAATTCATGCAGAAGAGATCAAGAAAACCCGTGAGGAGCTCAATCGCATTATTGCCGAAACCACGGGGCAACCGCTCTCGCGCGTAGAAAAAGATACCGACCGGGACTACTACCTCGACGGTAAAGGCGCGGTGGATTACGGGCTCGCGGACAAAGTGCTCACCGATTTTTCTGAATTGGGACTTTTCGACGCAAAGCCCGCAAAAACAACGAAAGCAAGAAAGACGAAATAGCGGGCACATGCCCGCTTTGATTACGCTTTGATTAGCCCAGCTGTTTCATCAGCTGTTCAAATTCCATATCGAGATTAAGGCCCGCCTCTTCGGCGTACTTGGCTTTGGAAATGAATTTGTCTGATGTGTAAAGCAGGTGCGCAAATTCTGGTCGGGTGGGTCGCTGGTTTTTGGCGTCACGCAGGATCCAGACGATCGGCCGCATCGGCTTGCCCTTCACCGCAGAGACAACCATACCCGTACTACCGTCCGAGAGCTCGACTATCGACCCTAAGGGATAAATCGCGTGCGAATCCAGAAAGGCCTTCAGATAAACCGGATCATAGCGGTAGATGCCGAGCGTGAGTAATTCTTTCATCGCATCATACGGCAGACGATTCTTGCGATACGGCTTGCGCGAAATGATCGCGGCAAATGAGTCGATAATGGATGCCACGCGTGTATATTCCGACATCTCTGCGCCCTTGATCTTACGCGGATAGCCCGAACCGTCAAAATGCTCCTGGTGCTGCAGCGCCACCGAGGCAATCGTATTCTTTATCTTGGCGATTTGTGTGAGCATCTGGTAGCCATGCACCGGGTGAGCGTGAATAATCTGCAGTTCGGTCTCGTTCAGCTTCTCGGCCTTTTCGAGAATCGTCTGCGGAACCTTCAGCATACCGACATCCATGAGCAGGATGGCAAAAATCATCTCGACGATTTTTGGCCGCGAAAAATCGAGCGCAAGACCAAGACGCACCGCGTACATCGAACAGCCAATGACGTGCTTGTAAATATCGGCGTCGATGATATATTCTGCTACAAATATCACCAGTAGCGGATTGGCGGTGACCAAATTCGTGATTTCTTCGGCCTTGCTGCGTACCTCATTGGATTGCGGATTGTTATTGCTGTTGAGACGCTCATAGAAGTTCTTCAGTACTGCTTCGGTTGACGCGGTCAGGCTGTTAAAGGCAGGTTTTGCGCGAATCAGGTTCTTGAGCTCTTTCTTGAGATTTTCAATGTCGAGCTTTTGCTGAGCGTCCATGAACTCCGCTTCATCTTTCTTGGAAGCGTAAACCGGCTCACCCGCCGACATGACTTCTTCGATCTTCCATTTGTTCAGGCGGTCGAGGTCGCTCTGGGTAATGATGACATTGGCCGCTGCCAGCATATTGGAAGGGTCAATGTAAACGGGTTTGGTAAAGGAAACCCCCGGACGCAATAATTTGACCTGGTACCGGGTCATACTCTGTTATTATCGGACAGCACATGTCGGATTTCAAGCGGATTTAGTTTTTTCCGCGCACCAAAAGCCAGCGGCGTAGGCTGTCCCCGATGCGGTCTTTTCTCTGTGCAATACATTCTGTCAGAGCTTACCGCAGGTGGCTGTTTCGTCCAACATTTCATTTCAAGCAGGCCCTTGTTTCTG
Organism: uncultured Turneriella sp.; assembly: GCA_964408405.1. GTDB lineage: Bacteria > Spirochaetota > Leptospiria > Turneriellales > Turneriellaceae > Turneriella. The sequence goes on along the minus strand of CAYOZO010000074.1, from coordinate 7,481 downwards.
TTCGGACAAAATATAAGCATAAATTTTGGCCACTGCCAGATAGATTTCACGGGGAATGCGACTGTTCAGCTTAACTCCCCGCAAGGCCAGCAGAAGCTCTTCTGCCTGGCCTTCTTCTATGCGAACGCCGCGTGTGCGCGCCAGGTCGACGAGGCGCCTGGCGGCGTCGCCCTCAGCGTACCAACGCACGAGCGGCGCATCCTCACCCCTGAACTCCAGCGCACAGGCGCGCAGAATTTCCTGAAGCTGACGCTGTCCTCGGCGGTCCAAGCCTAGCAGGCTGTTGAAAAACAGCTGTAAAGCAGGATGTTGAAACCGGGTTCAGCTGCAGACAGCCCCTCACCATAGCATGGTGAGGGGCGTTTTGCGAGCGATTTCGCTAAGAAATCGCGGCGTCTGCAGCGAGCACGGTATTTTTTCAACATCCTGCTAGTTGACCAGAGTCTTGACTGAGTCTGGCCTGAGCTTACTGAAGATGCCCTGTGTCTCGGAGAAATCTTTTATGATTTTGGAGTTATCCAGGACTGGCTCCTGCTCGCTTTCCCCTGCGGGTTCGAACAGGCCGGCGGAAAGGATGTTCTGAATCTGGATTTCTTTTTTTATGAGATTGTTGCGCAACTGGCTTACGACCTGTGCCGCCTCTGCGCGGTACTCGTCGATGTTCTGCCCTTCGCTCAGCTGCATCTCTACTGTCGGAAATTGTTCGTTCATGAAGCGGCGCAACTCTTTCTGCCAGGAGCCGCCGTCATTTACCTGGCTGAGAAAACCCAGCTGGATCTGCCGCATGGAGATTCCCGTTTGCAGCTCGCGGATTTCCTGCTGCAGACTCAGGATCTTGCTGCGCATAGAATCGATGTTGACCTGCCCGGCACGGTCAGCGCGCACCTCAGAGGGTCGATCTTGCGCCTGCGAGTCGCTCGTCTGCGTACTCATCTGCGCGTTCTGCGCCCACTTGAGCATATCGCTGCGCTTGACTTCCATACGCACTGCTGTTGCGCATTGCACAGATTGTCAATCCTTTCGACTGCCCTGGCCTTAGAACCGGCCGAGGGCTGCAAAACCTGAATCGCCTTGACGGAGTGTCTTTTTTGCACGGCGCATATCTGGTTTACGGGATGTGGCGCAGTGGTAGCGCACTTGCTTCGGGAGCAAGGGGTCGCTGGTTCAAATCCAGTCATCCCGATATTTGGCCGCTACCGGCTATTGTCTTGACGCGGTGTTTCAAACCCCTGTTTAGCCAGCTACGCCGGGATGTAGCGCAGCGGTAGCGCACTTGCTTTGGGAGCAAGGGGTCGTTGGTTCAAATCCAATCATCCCGACAATTTAGCGCATGGGGCCCGAGGCCTGGTGCGGGACGCGACCACGCGGCACGCGGGCGTATGCACCTGCAGGTGCGCAAAATGCGCACGTAGCTCAGCTGGATAGAGCAGCAGCCTTCTAAGCTGCGGGTCAGGGGTTCGACTCCCTTCGTGCGCGCAATATAGTCCAGAGCACACACGATGCTACGCATCGTGTGTGCTCTGGACACAAATTAAATATGGTGATCGTAGCACCGAAGACGGAGGCCGTGGCCGGCCACAGCTTCCAGCTTCGCTACGACACCAAAATATGGTGATCGTAGCTCAGCTGGTAGAGCACAGGTTTGTGGCACCTGAGGTCGCGGGTTCAAGCCCCGTCGATCACCCAAAACGCAAAAGCGTTTACGCGACAGCGAGCGTGGTGAAACTGGTAGACACGCGGGATTTAGGTTCCCGTGCTGAAAGGCGTGGGGGTTCAAGTCCCTCCGCTCGCACATAGGTGCGCGGGTTAGCGGTGGAATGGCTGCATTCAGACCAGTAAAGCTGCGCGCGGAAAAATGCGGGAATAGCTCAGTGGTAGAGCATCTCCTTGCCAAGGAGAGGGTCGTGGGTTCAAATCCCATTTCCCGCTCAATTCTCAATCCCAAGCCGCAAGTGCAGCAGTACCACGGGGGTTGAATCTGCGTTTACTTCGATCAGTATTTCTTCTCGTAGTTCTTGTATTGAACTGTGAGAAACCCGAAAAGCAGAACTCTGTAATCCGTATTCCGCTCAAATACCGCGCCGAAGTCCTGGATCCGTTGCAGGCTGTGGATGAATCCACTGTGCTTGTAGTAAACTTTTTGCACAGGCGATTGTTTGCCTACTCTCCCGAGGGTCAGCTGGAGTATGACCTGGCCGCTCATTTTCATCTCAAAGGGCGCAGCGTGTATGTGACGTTGAAACCTGGCGAGGCGACCGCCGATGACGTTGTCTATGCCCTCGCCCGTGTGCAAAAGGACGCCAACCAGAGCTGGGTCATGGAGCAGATCCGGGCGGTGCGCAAAATCGACAGCCGCACCATCGCGATAGAGCTTTCGGTTTCCGGCAGGCCGGCAGAAGTCGACTGGCAACTGGCGCAAATCAAGCTCACCTTGCCGCAATGCGCGATCTTTCGGGCCGATCGTCATCGTGAGGCTCGTGAATTTGTGCCATTTTCGCGCTATCGGGTTACGGAGCAGACGGGTGACAGGATTCTGCTCTCTGCAATCGATGGAATTCCCCCGATCGAATTTATAGCCATGCCTGACGAGACCGCGCGCTATTTTGCTTTCCGCGAAGGACGCCTGGATGCGTACGAGGCTTTGGGCATACACAGAAAGCTGGCGCACGACAATGAACTCTACGAGCCCAGGACGATGTACGACCTGGTCGTCCTCTATGCGGCTTTCAATGTCGCGCCCGATTCGGCACTAGCCGACCCCGCGCTGCGGCGGGCAATAAATCTTGCCTTCGACCGCAATGCCCTCTGCGCAAATACGCTGCTCGGCGCCTGTACCGGGGCCGATTATCCTGTACCAGCAATACTATCCCCGTCGCCGGAGCAGCCGTTTCCCGCAGCCGGTAATTTCCGCATCCCCGAGAAAACAGAAACCGCGATTCTGTTCACTTTGAGCGACAAGGAACGTATGCTCATTGCGGAGTACATGCGGCATGTTTTCCAAAAGTTTAACATCCGTCTCGAATTTCGCATCGTCGATCTGCCGAGCATGGTGCGCGAGAGCAATAAGGGCACGAGGGGCATCTATCTCATGAAATGGTCTGCGGATTATCCGCACGCAGAAAACTTTCTCATGCCGCTTTTTCATTCGCGCAACGCGGGCATCGGCGGTAACCGCGCTCACATCAAAGATGCCGTGCTCGATCGCATGCTCGACAGCTCTTCTTACACCGTTACCGAAACGCAGAATCTGCAACAGCGCATCCGTTACCTGTCGCCCTGGCTTTTTATCGGCTTCCAGAATATGCAATTCTTCAGGCTGAAAACTTCGCGCCTCAAGATACCGACCATCTTCGCCGGTTGGGGTGAGCAAGCAATTCGCTGAGTCGATCTACTTCTTTGGTAAATCTTTTCCGGATGCAGTCTGCTCGGCGGATTTTTCTTTCTGACCTGCCTTTACCGCGTCGCGCAGGTCATTTTCGAACTTCTGGAAGATTGCAGCAAAGCGCGGAAAAAGATCGGCGGTGATATACCCGGCGTTGAATGCCGATGCCGCCAGCGTATCCATCGGCCGCACCAGCTGGTTTTCCGCCTGGATTTCACGGCGCACGCCCGGCCGTACGCCGGGTGGAAAAAAAGCATAGCGAGTAAGCAGAATATCCTGCTTGTCAGTCTTTTTCAGAAGCATACTACCCGAGATCGCGGGTTCAACCTGCTCAGCCAGGCCCAGAACTTTGTTAAGATCTTTTAGTTGAGCGTCGGGCGCCAGGGCTGGCTGTGCAAAGGCTGCTTGTATGCGCATCGCGGTCAGTAACTGCGCGAACTCGGCGGCGTGCGAAGGTTTGATAGTGAGAAGATTTTCGACGTGCCAGACATTGACCGGGGCCGGTCCGTCTTTCTTGACCAGCATCCGCAGCCGCATCCGCCCCCCGGTCTTTTCCGAGAGCAGTGGCAGCTTCTTAAGCATCGACGGCGCAATGTTGAGCTCCAAAAGGTCAAATGCATCAGCGCCATAAGGGTGAAGCATCTGCTCGCGCTGCGCAAAGATGTTATTGAGTACGCGACGGATTGTGTAGTCGGGCGTTATCAAAAGCTTGTCGTGCGTTTGGTCGAGAACATAGCGCCGGGTATCGCCCTGGCTCTGTGCACCGATGCAGAAAGCGCGCTCGTCGGCCTTGAATTTCAGCTGCAGGGAGTTTTCACAGTTCTTTAGGCCATATTCACTGTCTTTGGCGGCATCGTGCGGCAGAATGTAATAAAAATCGAGCGCCGAGAAGTCTTGCACCATGGTCCGTATCAGAGCGCTCGCCGGGAAAGATTTTGCCTGCGCAAGATTCTGCACCCTTGCTTTGAGAAAGGTATCGTCAGTCGTGGCGCTGTTAACCTGGATACGATAGAGCGGCTCTTTAGGCTTAATGGGATTCTCTTCGCGTAAGATTTCGTAGTCCACAAGGACCTTACTTTTTTCGCCGAAGCTCATTGCTCCGCGGTAACGCAGGGAAAGCAGCTGCGAGGAGTCGCGGCTGTAGTATTTCTGCATTTCTCCCCGTTTCCTCGGCTCTGGCCAAAAGAGAGCGGCCAGCAACACCACGAGAGCAGTAGCAAAAAGCAGGGGAATGCGGTTACGGATAAAAAAATTCATGCGCTATTCCTGTGGCGGTTCCTCAGGCGCTGCGGGCGGTGCAACCGGAGCGTTGGCCTCGCCGGGGGCAACCGGGGCCTGCGGCTCATCCGGAACCGCGACATTTTCGGGCGGTGCGCCCGATGGGTCAAATTCGGTTGGCTCGGTACCGCGAATGAATGCCTGGTCCAGAACTTCCCCTTCACAGGCGCCGGGAAAGCGCGACAGCAAGCCGGTTTTGCTGCAAAAGGATTTACGAACGATACGGTCCTGTTCAAAGACTTCAGCAAATGGCCGTGGCTTGTTGTCATAGCGCGTGATACGCAGGTAATCGGCGTAGCGCGGCGCGCATAAGCCGCTGCCCGAGCGCCCAGCGCCCAGTGACGTGTTCACATCATTACCGACCCACATCACCGTGGCCTCATCAGAGACAAGACCCACGAACCAGGCATCGACGTACTTAGATGTGGTACCGGTCTTGCCTGCCACTTCAAATGCCAGGTGTCCTTCAGCATTGCGCAGCGTCTTCATCGCGGCCTGCGCAGTTCCTCCGCCATCGACCACGGCCTGCATCATGGTGATCGTTACATACGCCGCTGCCGGATCCATTACCTGCGGTTGTATGGCTGGCTCAGGGGCCTCCCAGATTTGGCGACCCTGGCTATCCTCGATGCGCAGCAGGTCGCGCGGCTCGACACGCCGGCCCTGGTTGAGCATCGTCGCGTACATCTGCGCGAGCTGCAGCGGGGTAAACGATGAGCTGCCGAGGGCAACCCCCAATTCGCGCGGTATCTTCTTCTCGAGCTCGCTGTAAGGCAGCTGAAGCACTTCATGGAACAGGCCGCGCAGGTCATCAAAGTCAAGTTTTTGCAGCGCTCTGATCGCCGTCGGGTTACGGCTGAGTTTGAGCGCATCGAGCACTGTTATCTGCCCTAAAAACTTGCCGTCATAGTTCTGGAAGTCCTGCAGCGGTTCGTCGGCGATCAGCGAAGCAGGCGTTAGTATCTGCCGCTGCAGCGCAAGGTAGTAAATCAGCGGCTTAATTGTCGAACCTATCTGTCGCTCGGCCTTGAGGGCGCGGTTGAACTGGTTCTGCGATGAAAATTCCGCGCCGCCGACCATCGTCAGTATATAGCCGGTTCTGGGTTCTATGCTAATGAACGCAGCATTGGTGGTTGCAAGCGCCTTCTCGTATTCCTGTATTTTGGCGGCATTGTTCTTTTTGCGCGCGCCGGCGAGGAGCTTCTCGTAATGCTGTTTTTGCAACTCTACGGCTGCCTTCACCGCTTTCTGCGCGGCGATCTGCCGTCCCAGATCGAGAGTCGTATAGATGCGTAATCCGCTGCGCGTCAGGGTATCCTGGCTGAACTGCGCCGTAAGCTTTTGTCGCAGGTAGTCGAGAAAGAACGGGGCATAGTTCTTTCCGGTCATCCGGTCGGGAAAGTCGCCGATACCCGATTGTTTGCTGTCGCTCGCGGCGATCCGCCAGGCCTGGAAAAAACGGCGGCGCTCATTCTTTAACTTGTCTTCGGTGAGTTTGCCTGTCGCCACCATGCTGCGCAGCACGGTCAACTGCCGCTCGAGAAAACGCGGCAGGTCGCCCATCGGTGAATATGCCTTCGGATTCGGTATAACTCCCACAAGAGCTGCTGCTTCGCCCACGGTGAGCGAGCGCGCTGACTTATTGAAATAGAACTGCGCAGCAGTTTCAAAGCCGTAGATGCCGTGCCCCATATAGATGAGGTTGAAATACATCTCGAGAATTTCTTTTTTGCTATAGCGCTCTTCTATGGCGCGCGCGCAGAAGAATTCAAAGAGTTTGCGGTCGAGGGTCTTTTCCTGGTTGGTGAAAAGCACTTTCGCGAGCTGCTGCGTAATTGTGGACCCGCCCTGCGCAAAGCGAAAGTGCAGCAGATTGCGTAACACTGCACGCAGGATACCCGGGTAATCGATTCCGTGGTGCTCAAAAAACCTGCGGTCTTCGCTCGCGATGAGCGCGTCAGTCATAAACGCGGGAAAGTGCTCGTAATTGAGCAGGCTGCGCCGTTCGGTATAAAACTCGCCCACCAGCTTGTTATGCCGGTCGAACACTTTTGACGGAATTGCGACCGCGCCAGGTTCTATAGACGCCACGGTATCTTCGGCAATTGCGCCTGAGCGCAGTCTGTCGAGCTGTTGCTTGTAGAGGCTGAGTTTCTGCAGTACCGCAGGTTCTTCATCGTTCCACCGGTTATACGCCAGAAAAGCGCGTACACCGAAATAGGCAAAGATTAAGAGAAGGTAGAGCTTAACCTTGCCACGGATGACGATCTCGTAGAACCTTTTCAGGTAATGGACAAATTTCACAAGCCTGCCCCCGCTACTGACTCTGGCACAGCCGCCAGGCTAAAGAGCCTCTACGCACAGAAAAGTAGAAATGGTGGTGAGTAACTGCGCCTGCGGCGCAGCGTAAACAAATCAGGCCTTGATTGAGGTAACCTGCAGCTTGTGGTACTTCTGCCGGTGACCCCATTTGCGGTGGTTATGTTTCTTTGAGCGGTAAAAAACGCCGACGATCTTGGGGCCCTTTACTTCTTCGAGTACTTTCGCTGTCACCGATGCGCCTGAAACGAAAGGCTGGCCGATCTTAACCTGGCCGTTATTGTTGACCGAGAGCACCGAGTTGATGGTGAGATCTTTTCCGGGTTCCGTTCCGGTCAGCTCTGCGAAGAAAACGGTATCCTGAGCGACCTTGTACTGCTTGCTCCCGACTTGAATAACTGCCTGCATAGAGTCAAGACCTAAGTTTCAGACATGGGGTCAAACTCTTAAGAGCCTGTGCGCCAACTTGCCGGAGCGATTTTTCGCGCAAACCGGGTCCGCT
>CAYOZO010000073.1:0-17229 GCA_964408405.1 uncultured Turneriella sp. | reverse complement strand
GCCCCGGCTCGCGCAAAAAATCGCCTTTTTGTTTTTTTGCATGAGTTAGCGCACAAGCTCCTTCGCAAGAGTTGCGTGCTTAAGCGCGCTATGGCGTCAACCTAAACCATAGCCACGGAATTGTTACCAAACGGCGCGTATTTCTTTGTACTTGCGGATTTCCCTATCGGGAGTCAGTATCGGCATTTTATGAAAGGCAGCGGTGGCCACAATCATCCGGTCTGCCGGATCATTATGGTGGTGTGGCAGTTTGGTTGCCATGAGCATGATCTTGCCTGTAAGCGGCAGCTCTGTCAGCCCGTGGAATTCAAGAACTTCCTGATACCATTGCGCAGGTTTCAGTGGCAGCTTGAGTTTCTTCCTGGCATGCTTGACGCCAATCTCAAAGGGAGTAATAGCAGAGACGAAAACTGCTCCCTGGTTTTTTTCCAGCGTCTTCTGCGCGGTCTTGGGTAGCTGCCGGTAATCCTGCACAAGCCACAGTAAGGTGCAGGTATCGAGCAATACCATCAGCGCTGCTCTTCAGGCCATTCGTCGTCGGATAGCGGAACCGTAGGATCATAGTCAATCTTGATTCTGCCGAGCTTTGGGCTGTGGCGCAGCGGCGATGGCAGGGGGGGGATTTTCACCAGTTCGGCCACAGGTTTGCCGTTGCGGCAGATACGCACCGTCTCGTTGTGCTCTTCAATATCGGCCAGCACCGAAGACAGCGTTGACTTAGCGTCGTGTATGTTGAGCAATAGCATAGCTTAAACTGGACTAAGTTTAGTCCATGTCAAGTTTTTTATAGAACCCGGCACAAATAGCCGCGCAGGTATTCGCTCTCAGGAAACGCCAGCATTACGGGGTGGTCTTCACTCTGATGCAATGTTTGCAGAATCTGCACTTCTCTGTCTGCATCGTGCGCGGCGTAGTGCAGCACTTGACGGAGCTTCTCAAAAGTCATCGCTCCCGAGCACGAAAACGTCGCGATAAACGCTCCCGGCGCTGCAAGCCGTAAGGCCTGCAGGTTGAGATCTTTGTAAGCCTTTTCGGCGGCGTCTGTTTTGCTGCGCGACTGCGCCAGCTTGGGGGGATCAAGTACAATAAGGTCAAATTTTTCTCCTGTTGCATTTAGCCGACGCAGCTCCCCAAACACATCGGCCTCAGTTGCCTTGACAGTTGCATTTGCAGGTAGATTGTCACGGTTGAGTGCCAGGTTTTGGTGCAGCAGCTGTAAGGCAGTGGCAGAGCTGTCGATTGCAATGATTTCGCGAGCGCCGCCCTTTAGGCAGGACAAAGAAAATCCCCCGCTGTAACAGAACGCGTCGAGTACACGGCGCCCCTGCGCATGCGCGGCGACGATTTGCCGGTTTGCCGCCTGGTCGAGGTAGAAGCCCGTTTTCTGGCCGCTACCGGGTGCAACCCGATAGCGCAGGCCGTAGCTGAGGATTTCCATAGCTGTGTTATGGAAATCCATAGCCTGGTTATGGAAAATCACAGCTGGCCCAGGTTGCTTGCGACCAGCAGGCAAATTCTCCCGCTCGCGGGCAGCGCTGTCCGAGGTATCAAACACCAGATGAGGTCGCACCAGCTCCGCAAGGGCAGAAATTACATCTGTGCGGAAATGCTCGGCGAAGGCGCTGTTAAATTGCACCGATAATGCGTCGGCATATTTGTCCACAATTAAGCCCGGCAGGCCGTCGGACTCTGCAAAGACCAGGCGTACCGAATCTGTCGCCTGACCGATCAAATGCCGCCTCCTGTCTATCGCGGCAGATAATCGACTACGGAGATCATAGATCGTAAAAGGGATAACTCCCCCTCTGGTCAACATGCGCAGTGCCAGACGGCAGCCAGGATTGTAGAAAGCTGTACCGAGTGGGTCGCCATTGCTGCTCAATACCGCAACGATACCGCGCTTGGCGGTGGTCGGCCCCAGTGCGCCGGAGAACACCCAGGGATGGCCATAGCGTATGGGTTTGTCGCGGCCTTGGAGTACCCTGACCTGAGTCTCATCCTTCATCGCGCAAGCGAACCTGGTCACCGGAATAAAGTCAAGCGCATTCGAGGCTGCGTCGGGGTGCACCTTTTTTACTTTCCATAACACCGCTCGACAGAAAGTCTGCTACATGCCAATACCCATCTCACAGCTATGGGACAACCTGATGCTCTTTCTTGTCATCGGTATCTTTATCGAGCTGGCCGTGTCGGCAATCTTCTCGGTGCGGATCATCGACGATCTTCTCAATACGACACTGCTGCGTTCGGTCAAGAACGCCATGGTGCTGATCACAGCCTTTGGTGTCTGCGCCAAGATTGACCAGCTGCGCTTTCTTTACGGCACCAAGATTGCGATACCGGAGCTCATCCATTACATACTGTCGAGCCTCGTGCTGGCACGGATGGCCAACCTCGTGCATGACTTCATTAACTATCTGAAGGCACGCAGCAAGGCGATGTAGGTTTTCGTGGGAGGGGTGCGTTGAAAAATCTCTCGCTCCGTACAAAGCTCATGGTGATCACTTCGGGGCTGATCATTATCAGCCTTGTAGTGCTATCTGTCATTTCGATACGCTATTTTACGCAGGATAAGACCGATCTCATTAAACTACAGACCAACGATACCGCGAAGCTGATTGCCGAAAAACTCAAGACTGAAATTGGCGCTAAGATCGAAGCGCTGACTGTGTTCGATCGTTTCGCGGCTGCTGCTCCGCAGCAGACATCGGGCAAAAAGAAAGCCCGCAAGAAAGCCAGCGTTTCCGTCAGCGATTCTGGCACGGGCGGTAACTTATCGGCCGGTGCGGGCGTACTGCGGGTGAGCCGTTACGTTTTCTCCGGTGGTGAGATACGCAAGATCTATTCACGCGACATGCCGCAACAGCAACAGAAGATCGAGCTGCCTTCAGCAGCTTTTGCGCGCGATGAAGAACGCCTGATCGAGCGTCTCAAGACGGTCTTTCGCGGACAGACTCTGCTTCTGGCCCGTACTCAGGCATTTGCGAAGCCTGTTTGGTTCATCGCCTTTCCCGTGGTCGAGGGCGATGTCGCGCAGAGGGTAATCACTGCGTACCTTTCGACCGAAGCACTCGATTCAGCTTTCAGTTCGCGCGCCTACACTTCGTTTTTCATCGACAGCGATCGAATGCTGGTGACCCATTCTGACAAGAAAGAAGCAATGACCGGGCGCAGCTTTAAAGACCATCCGGCGGTGGAGTTTCTGCTCGGACAGGAGACGCGAACAGGTTTCAGTATCTACCGCAACCGGCAGACAGGGCGGGAATACTTTGGGGCTTTCTCTAAGCTCGACATCGGCTCAACTGCGGTCGTGGTCGAAATGGAGAAAGAGCGGGCGCTCGAATCGGTGCTGCGACTGCGCGTGACTGCAGCGCTCATCGCTGGCATCATCATTCTTGTTGCTTTGCTGCTTGTCTATTTCTTTGCCAAAACGATTTCTGAACCTATCCGGGAGCTCAAGCTTGCAGCAGACAAAATCAAAGAAGGCGATTACCATACCCGCCTGACACCGCGCACGGGTGACGAGGTCGGCGCGCTGACGCAGGCCTTCAATGAAATGGCCGTCGGCCTCGAGGAGCGCGAAAAGCTGAAGGGCGCGCTCGGCAAGTTTGTGAATCCCGAAATCGCCGAAAAGGCCATGAAGGGCGAAATTAAATTGGGGGGGGAGCGCAAGACGGCGACGATATTTTTTTCCGATATCCGATCTTTTACCGCCATATCGGAACAGCTCGAACCGGAAGAGGTGGTTGAATTCCTCAACGAGTACATGACGATCATGGTGCGCATCATCAGCGAGCACCACGGCATTGTCGATAAATTCATCGGCGACGCAATCATGGCTGTCTGGGGAGTTCCCGAATCGAAGGGTAATGACGCGCTCAATGCAGTCAATGCAACGATCGAGATGCGTAGGGCACTCCTGGAATTCAACAAAGGTCGTGGTTCGGCAAAAAAACCCCTCATCAAAATCGGTTGCGGTCTGAATACTGGCCCGGTGCTCGCGGGACAGATCGGCTCTGAAGACCGCCTCGACTATACCGTTATCGGGGACGCCGTAAACCTTGCCTCGCGCGTCGAGTCGCTCAACAAACCATTTGGAACCGATATTCTCATCTCTCAGGACACCTATAACATCGTCAAAGGCGAGTTTGACTGCGAGCCGATGCAGAAGATCAAAGTTAAGGGAAAATCTCAGCCGCAGCAGATTTATGCCGTGCTACGCAGGAAATCGGATAAAACCGGCCCGAAGAACCTGGCGGAGCTCAGGAAGCTGCTCGGCATCGACATGAAAGGCAAACCAACCAAATCGGCCGACGACGAAGAAGTGAAATATGAAATTCTCGAAGGCTGACGCAGCTTTCACCGCCGCAGTGCTTGCGGGTATAGCGTTGCTATCGGGCGCGCTCTACTTGCACAGTCGTGCGCGCAGCACGGGCAGCGGCGAAGAGATCGGCAAAGTTTTCTATAAGCGCGAAGTTGCCATGCGTAAGTTCTCTGACCGCATGGTCTGGGAAGACGTTGAGAATGGCTCTCCGCTCTATGCGCACGATGCGGTCATGACGGGCAATTTTTCCGACGCCGAGCTTGTACTCAAGACCGGGCTCAGGCTAAAGCTTGAAGCGAACACGCTGATCGAACTCGATCTTGAAGGCGGTGGAGTAAACCTGAAGCTCGCGGGTGGGGGTATCAAGGCAACCGGCAGTGAGAATGCGCGCACGACAGTGACGACCACCGACGGGCAGGCCATCCGGGTGAATGAAGCCTCGGCCAGCATCCGCAGCACGGGCTTACAGACGGCTGTGGAGGTTAGCTCCGGGCAGGTTGCTGTGATTACTAAAGAAGGCAACACACAGACTCTGGCCAAAGACGAAGTTCTCTCTGCAGGTCAAAAGTCACGCGTTACCCTCAATCTTGGCGGCGTCCTTGAAGATGCGGTAATCATGTCGGCCGGCAGCAGCGCAAGAGTCTCTGTAAACTGCTCGGGCGATGCTGAGACCGTGGAATTCTCACAGCGTCCGGATATGCAGTCTGCAAGGACGGTGCGGCTCACAGATGGCAAAGCAACGACGCGCCTGAGTGCAGGCGACTGGTACAGTCGTTGTCGCGGCAAAGATAATGCGATCTCTTCAGTCAGGCATTTTCGCATTCTGCAGTCGGGAGCCTACCGGGTGTTGCGCCCCGAGATTGTCGTTCATTATCAGGATAAGCCGCAGGTGCGTGTCGAATTTACCCCGCCGCGCGGCGTGAACAAAACCCGTATCGAGATCGCGGCAAACGCGCGGCTCGAGAATCCGGTCATTAGCCAGGAAATCGGTTTGTCTTCCGCAGTCATTGCTCTTCCCTCAGATGGTAAGTGGTACTATCGTCTCACCCCTGTGAGTGACGCTGCTCATCTGACCAGCCAGCTTGAGCCATATTCCGGTAGTTTCAGCCTCGTGCCGGCGGCAAAAAGCACACCCTTAGCCTTTGTCACAGTGACTGAGCCAGTGTTTTCCTATTCGCAATTGCAGGGCGGAAAGGCATTCATCCACTATGAAGGCAGCGGCAGCTACCGCTACGAAGTTCTTAAGCGCGGTAGCGGTGAGGTTATTGCCAGCGGTGAAACAGCCTCAGGTTCGATTAAACTCCCCCCAGAGCTGACGGGCGGAAAATATGAACTGCGCTTAAGTCGGGGTAATGAGAAGGCAAGCCAGAATTTTAGCGTGCGCGACCGCGTTACCATTGAGCTCATAAGCCCGGTCGAGGGAGCAACCATCTGGTTGCCTGCCGGCGCCCAGAGCGCGGCGCTGCCGCTCGCCTGGAAGGCGAGTGACGAGGTGTCGCTCTTTCAGGTGATTCTGGCGACGGATCGGGAACTTAAACAGGTGTTGCGTAAGATCAACGTCGATCAGCGGGAATTTCGTTTCACCGGGTTGAAAGCCGGTCGCTATTTTGTGAAAGTGCTGGCACTCGAAGAGAATTTGCCCCGGGCGGAGACGCCAACGCACAGTATCCGCGTTGAGGATCGCTTGCCGCCGGTCGCCGAAGTTTTCCCGAAAGACGACAGCAAGGTTGACATCACCCAGACGGCCGGGCTTAAACTGCGCTGGCAGGCAGTGACGGGAGCTAACTCTTATGAGGTGCGGCTTATGCAGAAGCGCAAGGGTGCACTCGTGCCTATAGAGACCATCGTCACAAATAAGCCGAGCCTCGTCGTGAGCGATATCCGCAAATTCAACGAGGGGGAAGTTGTCTGGGAAGTTCGTGCGCGGCAATCTGACAAATCGGGTAAGGTGCTGCAACAGAGCGAGCCCGTACGCAATAGCCTGAACCTCTCCTTTGGTCCAACTCCACCCGCGCCGGAAATCGTGCCAGTTGTTGAAGAGTAGCTTTTCAGGTCTATAACGCTGCACGCAGGCGACGGTAGGATTCGGGTGCCATGCCACTGAAGTACGGTAGCAGCCGGTGGGGGAGATATTTTGCATTCTACATAATAAATACCGGAAAACTGCACTTTTTTCTGACGGCTCGCTGAAAAATTTCGTGAACGAAGATTCACTTTTCGCTCTGTCGCCACTTTGCATTCATAACCATGGAATGGTTGAGCAAGAATGCCGAGCTGATCGGTATCCTCTTTATGCCCGTAACTTACGGCTTCATTGGCTGGCTCACGAACGTCGTGGCGCTCAAGATGATGTTCTACCCACTCAACTTCATCGGCATCATGCCGCCCTACCTCGGCTGGCAGGGCATCGTACCCCGCAAGGCAACCGGCCTCGCGCTCAAGGTCGTCAACATCCTCAGCGAGAAGCTTATCAAGGTTGAAGATTTCTTTGAGAAAATTCCTGCCGATAAGCTGGCCGAATCGTATAAACCGATACTCCGCGAGCACATACCGGGCATGATGCACAAAGTGCTCGAAGCTGTTCCGGCGGAGCTCAAAAGCAAGGTCGCGGCGAACGAAAGCAAGATTGTCTCCAAGGCAATCGCTGAATCAGAGCAGCGCCTCGTGGAGATCACAGGCCATCTGAAAGAAGACGTAGGCAAAGTCTTCAGCTTTAAGAACATGGTGTTGCGCAACCTGACGGGTGATCGGACACACCTGTTGGTTGACCTCTTTCAGGAAATCGGCAGCAAAGAATTCAAATTCATTGCTGCTTCAGGCATCTATTTCGGTAGTCTCTTCGGTCTTGTGCAGATGCTCATCTGGTGGATTTATCCCGGTGCGTGGACACTCCCCGTTCAGGGCATTGTTGTTGGCTACGTGACGAACTGGCTTGCTTTAATAATGATCTTCAGGCCGATGGTCGAGAAGCGCTATCTCTTCTTTAAATACCAGGGCCTCTTCCATCGCCGGCAGCAGGAAGTCTCGGACAAATTCTCCACGATGTTCGCCGATCACGTACTTAACGGAAAAAACATTCTCGATGAAGTGCTCTACCGGCGCATCAGCCGCACCGTTGTAGAAACCATGAACGATGACATTGTACAAGAGCTGCGCGCTGACGGGGCTAACTCCGGCGCTCTCGAGGCTTTTGAGAAGGCAAGCGCCGAAAGCCGCAAGCAGGTGGCCGCAGAGCTGGCGTCACGGCTGTCTCAGGCATCCGAAACGATAGAAAAGCTCATCAACCGCTCGATGAATGTCAAGGCCACCATCTACGCTCGAATGAAAGATCTGCCGGGTCCCGATTTTGAATCGCTGCTCCGCTCGGCCTTCCAGGAAGATGAATGGATTCTCATTGTGATGGGCGCTGTGCTGGGAGCTCTTGTCGGTCTCGGGCAGATGTTCTACATGTTGGCCTTTGCCACCGGTGGATAATCTCGCGGTCCCGGTACTGCGTGTCAGTATTATGTCACATTTGCCATGCTATGGAATTCCATAGCTGGAAATACTCTCCAATAAAAAACTTGCTCCTTTGACAGCTTGAGGTCAGCTGGGCCATGGCCCGCAGTATCCGCTGCATCCTTGTCGCCCTGCTCGGCATATCCCTGGCCTGTCGCAGCAATCCCTTTGCACCGCCCGAAAGCTCCATCGAAGGCTTTAACCTTTATACAACGGACTTTGCCGCACAGGATGACGGTGGCATGAAGGCTGCTCTGCTTGAAGTTATCAACAGTTCCAGGGCGACGCTTTACTGCGCCTTCTCCGCTCTCGCGGCCAGTGACGTGACGCAGGCGCTCATCGAGCGGCGCCGCGCAGGAATCCGCGTACAGGTGGCATTCGACAGCGATATCCGGCAAAGCGATGCCGGTTCGCTCGCCCTGCAGGCAAGCAGTGACTTTCAGGTTGTGGACAGCCCCAATGAAAATATCGCCGGACAGCTGCTCTACGGCAATTCGGGCACAGGCGTTATGCGACACAACTACTGCCTGGCCGATGAACGCTACGTGTGGATTTCGACCGCGCCACCGAATGACACGCTGATGCGGCAAACACCGAATATTGCGCTGCGTTTTGGCAGCCCGCAGTTTGGTCTGGCGCGCGATTTTTTACGTGAGTCCAGTATGTTCTCGCAGCTACTGTTTGGTTCGGGTAAGCGGCGCACCGATTACAACACGAAGTTCTCGGCGCTCGACCAGGTCGTTGGTCTTTTCTGGGGACCGCAGGAAGATCCGATGGATATTTTGGGTACTGAACTTACCGAGGCGAAAAGCACAGTCGATTTTTATTCCACTGCATTCCAGACTACCAATACAACATCGAGTAAGTCGTTTCTCGACATACCAACGGTCCTGAAGTCTCTCGAAACTGCCACGAGCGTCACGGTTCGAAAGTCTTTCTCGAGCGCGGCGCTCTTTGATACAGCCTCTAAAGCCTATACGCTGCTCAACCCCTCGATGTACGCCAACAGCCAGGTGAAAATCGGACCCAATATTTTTGTCGTCGATCGCGGTAAATCTTCTGCCAAGACCTTCATCTATACCGGAGCCTTGCGCACGCAGGCGAATTCTTCGGATGACAGCGTATTGATCGAACTGCGCGGCCAGCGCGTGGCTGATATCGTGGGCGCCTATCTGGATCGCATCGTCGCGGCGAGTTCGCCGGTGAGCAATACCGGCGATACCGCTGCAGCAGGGCAGGTCGTGATCAGCGAAATCTTATGGATGGGGAGCTATAACAATTCTCAGGTAAGCGACTCAACGGATGAATTTGTCGAATTCTATAACAACACGGCAAGCACAATCAACCTCAGCGACTGGAAGTTTGCTTGCACAACCAATGGCACAAGCGCCAATTCTGCCATTACCCTGCCGCCCGGAGCGCTTATCGCGCCTAACGGCTACTTTGTTGTTGCTGCAAAAGATACAGGTGCATTTGCCGGCGCGGCGAATCACTACGACAACAAAGTCAGTATTACGAACAGTTCGTACCAATGCAAACTGGGAAACGGCAAAACAGCAGCTACGGTTTACGGGATTGCGAACTTCGGCGATGAGATAGATGTCATCGGTAACGGCACAAATGGCTTCGACTCCGGAACATGGAACCGAGGCGTGAACGACGGCAGCCCAACTTTCATTCGGCGCAGCATGGAGCGTATCGACACCAATGCTTCAGGTACGAGCAATTCGAACTGGCGCAACAACGGTTATACAACTGGGTTCAACACACAAGTAGCGTTCGATTTCCGTAACCAAACGTATGCGAGTCCCGGGGCGAGCGGCACTTTCACAGAAACTGCCGGGCCGGGCGATGTTGTTATCAACGAAGTTCTCTGGATGGGGAGCTATGATAATGGCGGTACGGGTGACGGCGACGATGAGTTTATCGAGCTGCATAACAAGACCGGTGGCAGCATCGATATCAGTAATTGGACTATCTCAGGTACGGGTATTAGCACGATCACTATTCCTACCGGACAGACAATCCCGGCCGGTGGTTACTATATAATTGCCCGCAATACTAGCAACGCTGTGAGCTCAGCCAACTATACAACGGGCACAGCATTCTCCATTTCCAACTCTGCCTTCCAGTTGGAATTGCGCACCAGTCTCACCACGCTGATTGACACGGCAAATAACGGCGGAGCCCCTCTTGCCGGTGTCAATGATTCGGCTAATCTTTATCGCCGCTCCATGGAGCGTAAAACCGGCGCGACTGATGGAACGCTTGCCGCAAGCTGGCAGAGTTGTATAGCAGCTGGTGGCAATGTCGCTACTGGTTACAGCAGTCGGACCATCGCGACCCCCGGTGTGATCAACTCGACATACCCTACCGAACCTGCTGCCGGTGACATCGTTATCAACGAACTGCAATGGATGGGGAGCTATGACAATAGTGGCGTGGGTTTTACGGACGATGAGTTTATTGAACTCTGGAACAAGACGGCCTCGCCTGTGAACATAAGTTTCTGGACGATTACCGGGACGGGCGTGAACACGATTACGCTCCCCCCTGCGCAAAGCATTCCCGCGAATGGTTACTATGTGATCGCGCGTAACAACGCCAATGCCTTTCCTACGGCAAACTACTACAAAAGCAGCACGCTTGGCTTGTCAGCGTCCGCACTGCAACTGCAATTGCGTACGAGCCTGAATACACTGATTGATACCGCGAACAATGGGAGCGCTCCCCTCGGTGGCCTAAATGATACCACAAACAAAATACGCCGGTCCATGGAGCGCCGAACAACTGGCACCGACGGAACCATTGCAGCAAGCTGGTATAGCGCCTCGGCATCCGGTTCGCTCGTAGCCGCCGGCTTCAGCAGTAAGACAATTGCAACGCCAGGTCAGGCAAATTCGCCGGCGGTATTCAATGTAACAGGTGCAGCGCCAACTTCTGCCACCACTCTGTTGGTGTATTTCAGCGAAGCTCCCACTGCTGGAACGGGCGCAACCGGCGCAGAAAATATTGCAAACTACTCACTCACCGGAGGACTTACTGTTTCGGCGGCTTCACTGGCTGGCACAGTCGTAACACTAACAACGAGCGCGCAGGGTACAACCAGTTACACGCTTACGGTGAATAACGTGACAGCCGCTTCCAGCGGTTCCCCGTTAACTACCAATACCGCAGTATTCGCCGGTTTCGAGTTACCCCTGGTGCGCAACGCGGTTCCAGTCAATGACACAACTATAGATATCAACTTTTCGAAGAACATGGATGCGTCAACGATTGATGGAAACACCGCTGCATTCACGTTTACGGGTGGTATTACTGCCAGTGCCGTAAGCTTACAGACTAGTGCGCCCAACGCCAACCGCCGCGTGCGTGTTACTACCAACGCGCACACGCCAGGCACCAGTTATGCAGTCACTGTGAGCTCTGCGGTGCAGGACACACTCGGCTATGGGGTTGACAGTGGTGCAAATAGTGGCAGTTACTTTGGGTTCCACCCGCTGTTCGGAATCATGAACCCTGCGACAGGAAGTATGGATTCCACAGGACAGTGGATTAACCAGGGTGCGGGTGCAACTCCCCTTTCCACATCGGCCACTGCGAACGAAGGCACGGCTTCGCTAACCTGGGCAAGCATCACCACAACGTGCGAGAATACCGCAGGAAGTGGCCGTCACGCTCTTTCCAACGAATATTTTCCGGTAACGCCGGGTGCCCCCTACAACGCCTCGCTCTTTTATAAAGGGGGCAATCCGGTAGGCGGCGATGTACGGACGAGAATCCGTATATTCTGGTATCAGGATAATACGGGAACGCCATCTTCGACCGCAAACCAATTGGATGCAACACCTGAAGTGGGTCTCGGTCAGGACAGTGCCTGGACACAACGCACTCGCACCTTCACTGCGCCGACTGACGCGTACTATATGCGGTTCAAATTCTGCGGTTACCGCAATGGCGGGGCGTCTGGAGATGTGCTATTGATAGACCAGGCTTATTTTGGCCCTTAAAGAACGGATTTAGACATCCTGCTTGTTGGCTGGTTTTCAGGAGCCTGATCGTGACAAGCCCGCCACATGAAAAACGAGCACATCAATACACCTTGAAATTCCTGTTTTTATTACAGGATTTTCAAGGTATGATGCATCGACCGACCTGTGCAGAATGCGCCGACCGCAGGCTGCCTCGCACAGATTTTGCCAAAGAAGGCACCCTCTACCAAATGAAAACGAGCAGCAGTCTGCCCGCCGGACGCCATTTCCTTGTAGAATTCAACTGTGGCCCCCATAGACAAAAGCCATCTGGCGGGATTTCACCGCATCCATAAATTCAAAGCGAGAATTTTATACCTTGAAAATCCTGCTTTACATACAGGATTTTCAAGGTAGCATGTCCTGTGCTAAGCCGGGACTATTACGCCGAAATTCAGGAGGCCTTCGAGCGAACGCGTATTGTCGTGTTGACTGGCCCCCGGCAATGCGGTAAAACGACGCTCGCGCGTGCTTTTGTGCCCGAAGAGTCGGTCAATTATTTTGATCTGGAAGACCCTGAAAGCGTGTCACGTCTGGGAGAACCCATGACGGTATTTGAAAGCCTTCAGGGGCTCATTGTCATCGACGAAATCCAGATCATGCCGCAGCTTTTTCCTATTTTGCGCGTACTGGCAGACCGGCAACGCTCGCGCTGCCGGTTTCTTTTACTGGGCAGTGTATCTCCGGAATTAATGCGCAATGTCTCTGAGACGCTTGCCGGACGCACAGAAACGATAGAGCTTACCCCCTTTACACCAAGCGAAGTACCGGAAAAAATGATCAACCGATTATGGCTTCGCGGTGGTTTTCCGCGATCATTCTTGGCCAGGAACGATGCGGAAAGTATGGTGTGGCGTCAGAACTATATTGATACTTTTTTGCGCCGTGATCTCAGGTTATTAGGATTTAACCTCTCCATTGAAGCGATTCGAAGATTTTGGTATATGCTCGCGCACTGGCACGGAAATATCTGGAACGCGGCTGAGCCTGCACGCTCGCTGGGGGTCAACGAAACGACCGTCCGTCGCTACCTGGATATACTGACCGGGCTTTTTCTCATCCGCCAGCTTAAACCGTGGCATGAAAATCTGAACAAGCGTCAGGTTCGTGCGCCAAAAATTTACTTTCGGGATACTGGTCTTCTGCACCACATGCTCGGCATTACTACGATGCGCGATCTGATGCTCCATATCAAGTATGGCGCTTCCTGGGAGGGATTCATGATCGAAAACCTGATTCGCCGCCATCGGGGAGACGACGTATATTACTGGAAAACGCATGCCGGCGCGGAACTGGATCTCCTGGTTATGACAGCTAAGGGTCGCATTGGCTATGAAATCAAGCGCAGCGATGCGCCGGTACTCACGCCCTCAATGCGCATTGCTTTTTCGGATCTTAAATTGCAGAAGCTAATGGTCGTTTATCCGGGAAAAAGAGAATATGTCTTATCAAGCGGGATAACCGCCTTGCCGGCAGATTCTCTCCTGCAGGAACTGCGGCAACGCCCTACCAAAAGACGATCAAGGAAATCGCGCCGATGAGAATGCGGTAAACCCCGAATACGAAAAAGCCACGTTTCGAGATAAATCCCACAAAAAAGCGCACAGCCAGCAGCGCGAAGGCGAATGCCACCACAGCGCCGATCGCGAGCAAATCAATGTGCGTCGCATTGAGTGCCTCGCGCTGCTTGTAGAGGTCGTAACCGGTGGCAACAACCATGGTCGGTACTGCGAGCAGGAAGGAAAACTCGACGGCGCGCACGCGGTTAAGCCCCATCACCAGGCCGCCGCCAATTGTCGCAGCCGCGCGTGAGACGCCGGGTATCATCGAAATCGACTGGAAGAGGCCGATTACCACAGCGGTTTGGGGCGATACTTCGGTAGCATGTCCGTGTGGTTGCTTCTCATGCTTCTCTGCGAGGCGGTCAAAGAATAAAAGGATAACTCCCCCTAAAATCAACGCAATTGAGACCGAGACCGGGTTAAAGAGCAACGCTTTAATGTACTTATAGAAAAGGAGCCCCAGTATGCCGGTTGGCAGGAACGCTAGACCAAGAATAAAGTAGAGCCGGGGTTCACGCAAAAAGCGGCGGATGTAGAGCATGAACACGGCGGCAATCGCGCCAAGCTGGATTGCAATCTCGAAGGTTTTTGCGAACTCCTCTTCTTTAATATGCATGAGGTGGCCGGCTAGAATCATGTGGCCGGTGGAAGATATGGGCAGAAATTCGGTGATGCCTTCGATGATGCCAAGCACGATCGCCTGAAAGGGAGTCATGAGTGCGCGTCGGGGTTGAAATCAAGGGGGTCAAGTTGAATCGCCGGATAAGATTTTACGGTTGACAGACTCAGGCCATAAGGCCGTTGGCATGATGCGTCCTGTTAGCTTCTTTCTCTTTCTTGTCCTCGTCGCGGCTCATTGCAGCAAGCCCACTGTAAGAGACCTGGACGGTAAGATAAAGGGTAAGGCCTCGCTACGCCTCGCCGACGGCTCAACCATCTCGCGCGACAATTCTGATGAATACCGTCCACAGATCGTGACGCTCAGCGACGGTTATCTGGTTCTGGCTTTCGGCTCGGATCGTGGAGATGGCGGCTGCACTGCCGGGCTGCACAACATTTATATTGCAAAGTCTCTTACACCATACGATGGGGTTTCTCTTCCTTCCTTTGACACCCCTCGACCGTTGACAAACGAAGGACCCTGCATCAACGATGCGGCGCGGATAAATTTTGCGTTGGTGCCCAATGGCACAGAAGTGAAAGTATATCTGAACTATCACGCGGAGTATGGCAACATCCGGGTCGCTGCGGTTAGCAGCTTTACGAATCCCTCGCCGGCTTTTGCCAGCATCAACAATTCAAATCACAGCGACAACACGGTAATTGGCGCAAACGCGGCCGGCAATCGACTGGTTACTACGGATTTAAGCGGCACTGCCTATGTCATGAATCCGGATGTGAACATTGCAGCCGATCCTTATGGTTTTGGACTCAACAATGCGGAATCAGCTCTGCAAGTGCGGCAGGAAGTTTCGGGGTACGATGATGCCTATATCGCGAGCATCTATGGTAGCAGCCTCGCAACCACGAGTTCATTCCCGTTTGGGCCGATTATCGATCTGGATTTTTCTCTGATCGGCAGCGGGTTGTTTCTCAGCAGCGTGGGGGCATTCTATAGCAGCGATGCTTACGGCGACCTGGTGCTGTTCTCTGCGTACGGTGAATTTTCGGAAGACATGTACGTCATCACGAGCCATACAGCCGGAGGTCTCTGGAACCTTGTCGGTTTTTTTGGGAGCGAGGCGTTCTTGCCGCCGGCGCCAACACCGGATCACTACTTTACATTTGATGGGGGGACGTGTGGAGTAAATGAAATCGGTACATGGACTGGTACATGCACCTCGGTTGGAGTAGGTACGACGAACGTATTTGATGGAAGCGACTATGCTCTGTTTTCCGGGTCTTCAAAAATGGATCTGGGTGTGCGCGATCTTGGTGCGCAATTTACCCTGAGTGCTTGGGTTTATCTTGGACCCAGTGAAACAGGCCTGCATACAATTGTCGCCAATGCCGGCGGTACAGGTATCAACGACGGTTTTAGACTGTATGTGGATGCCAGTAATCAACGAATCAGTTTTGTAGTGGGCGACGGAACGAATACCCAAACGATCAGTTCCTTTGCTTCCACCTTTCCGTTAGATACTTGGAACCACGTAGCCGTAGCTGTGGACAAGAGCTTCAACTCTGTTTCGCTGTTTGTGAACGGCTCCTATGTGAATGATATGTCTTATGGATGGAGTGCGCCCATTACGACGATTCAGACCAATACCGGTAATGTCATTTGGGGGACGACAACGGCAGCACCAGGTTACGGTCTCGTGGGTGCCATGGAGAAAGTCCGTATTCATCTTCGCGCACTCAGCTACGAGGAAATCTTAGGCGAATTCCTGGCCTTTTGACACACTGGGGTCTGCTGGTGCTTTGCAGGTTTAGTACCTCGTGCTCGGTGCTGTCGCGTTAGGTCTAAAATCCCCGGGGAATCGAGCTCCGGGATCTCTAAAGGAGCCCAATCTCCATATCCTCAAACGCGAAGCTCGGCCTGATGCCGGGGAACATCCAATAACCTGAGAACTGCGACGAGTTGAAGACGTTGTAGAACTCGGGGTTCTGTTGCGCGGGGCCGGCGATTTCTTTTTCCATCACCATCGAGATGTACTGCTCAATTCCTGATTCCTGCGTGTTGCCGTTCAAAATGACTTCCATACCAGTCTTCTCGGCGTACGCGCGAATCTCGTTGTTACGCGATTTGAGCGGAGCGTAACTGTCAGCCGAGACGCCGTTCTCGCTCGAAACAAAAACTCCCGCCGGGGTGTTGACGACGAGAGAGTGGTTGCCCATAGTATGGCCCGGAGTGCGGACGAGCGCCAGGCCGGGGCCGAGCAGTACGTCATCGTCCAGCAGCACGACATTCTGCGGGTCGATGCCCGCAATGCCATTAGGGCAGTACCAGTCTTTCTGCGGCGGCAAAAGGCCCGTGGCAGATTCCCATTCCTGCCGCATCACGAGCAGCTTTGCATTGGGAAAATAGCCAGGGCTGCCGTTAGTGCCGAGCCAGTTGCGCAGATCCTGCGTGTGCAGGTGGTCATAGCTGATGTAGTCGATGTCTTCGGGTTTAAGCCCCATGAGTGGCAGCCATTCTTCGACCGTATGCTCAATGGGAGCGATGAGCTTTTGCGCGGCATCTTTCACGGGGCGCATCTCTTCACCCTGCAGCTTTTGTATAAATCCGCCGGCGAAGCGCTTGAAGAAGCGCGTCTCTGCATTGGCCATGATGTCGCTGGGAGAAAACAGAAGAGTTTTCACTCCCCCGCCGGTCTTAAATCGCACGACGAAGAGCCGGTTGGTGATGTGAATCACAGGAGTGACAAATGTTGCATCATTATAGACGCCAAAGAAGGCATAACGTGTGGGATAGGGTACATTGACCAGGGTCGCCGCGCGAAAATAGGGTACGGTGCCGGTCTCTAGCAGTTCGTTGCGGAATTTGCGGGCGGCCTTGCGCACGTCTTCGAGCCGGTTGGCTGGCACGTGCGAGTTGCGGGTGTCTTTGAAGGTGTCAATGGTCTTGAGGAAGTCGAGGTCTTTCGCGCTGAGATGACTGGGCATTTTAGCTCCTCCTGCTCGCTTTGGTAGGTACTAAAAGCTCTGGCCGACCTGCAGAAAACTATTTTTCTACCAATAGTTTTAATTCCAGGGGCTTGACTTTCTTATGCGAAACAGGATGCGTAAAAAGTAACACTCCGCCAAGGAGCCTGTGTGCTAACTCATGCAAAAAGACAAAAAGGCGATTTTTTGCGCGGGCCGGGGTCGCGTT
>CAYOZO010000072.1:11783-17271 GCA_964408405.1 uncultured Turneriella sp. | reverse complement strand
AGCTTAAGCCCGGTTTCAACATCCTGCTTCATGGCTGTTTTTCAACAGCCTGATAAGACAGCGCGGGTTTTTCCGCAAATTGGCTAAAGATTTTCCGCCATCCACTCTGCGTCGAGGCGCTTCGGAAAATAGATGCCGTCGGTCCCCAGGTGCGGCTGGTACTTGCCGCGCACCGTCAGCTCCAGACATTTTGCCTTGGTCCAGGCCTCAACATTGCGAAAAAGTTGCCGTATCTGAAACTTCAGCGTCTGGTGGCTTACGCCCGCACCGAAACCCGAGTCAAAGTCAATGACGGCGCAGCCGTCGTGCATTGAAGCTCCCAGAATTCGCGGCTTCCTTATAAAAGAATCGATATAATCACGGTCAGTCTCGGCCGCAGTTGGTCCGCGAATCACCAGCGCAAGCCGATGCACGAGATCAGCGTCGGCTTTGGCCAGGCGACGCCGTACCTGAGAAAGCACAGGCTGGCCTTTGGAATTCAGACGATACAGGTAAACAGGCAGAGTAAGCCCCTGATCCTCGGCTTCCTGTATCGGATTACTTTCCGTGAGAAGCTCCCTTGGCTCTGCACTGTCGATCTTTAAGCCTTTGGGCTCTGGCAGAAGCGGAATCTCGTTTGTGCCAATATTGCGCGATATGCTCTCGGCACGACCCGAGGCCGAGGCTTCTTTGGAACCCAGCGAGCGCGCAAGCCAGTCACGCATGCCCTTTTTCCAGGCTGACTCCTGTCCCGAAGCGCGCCCCTGGATGCGCGGTGTTTTCGCGCCGGTGTCAGAATCGGTCAATCGGTCAATCGCGAAAAAACCCCAGCCGATGACGCCCAGCACGAAAAGGATTGTTACCAGATTCTGTCCGTCGCCTGAACTTTTTTTGCCCGAACGGCCCACATATGAATATCGGCTTGGCAGTAGCAGGATGTTGAAAAAATCCCGTGCTCGCTGCAGACGCTCGCTGAGTCGCGAGTCAGCGACCGCGATTCGCGATGCGAACCGCTTGCAAGACGCGCCTCACCCTGCTACGGTGAGGGGCCGTCTGCAGCTTAAGCTCGGTTTCAACATCCTGCTTCGTGGCTGTTTTTCAGCAGCCTGTTAGCCCAGGTTTAGCCGATTGGTCTGGATTTTGGGATTTCTGCGCAAAATCCGCAGATTTCCGGCTTATTTGGCCTTTTGCACGCGGTAGATCAGATCCTTTAGCCGCAGGCGATAGACACCTTCGAAACCATCAGCCGTTGAACGCTCAAAGACCAGCCTGGTGCGCCCCTCTGCCATGACATGATAAGACCGCCGCCACTCTTCACGCTCTGCATCCGTCACATCTGCGGGCTTAAAAAACGGCAGGAAATCCTGGTGCATACGCCTGGCAAACGCCTCACGGTCGTACCGCTCCTTGTACTGCACCAGCTCCGCAATCAGTTTTTGCCGGCAAATGCCCAGCCGATCTTCGCCACTCACCGGCAAAGGACAGGTAATCTGGAACGTATCGGTATCCAGAAACCCCGTTCCGGTATAGTTGCGCTCCACATCGCTGAGCACCGTGTCCTTTGAGGGAGCGCAAGCGGTGAGGAAAAGAAATACGAGGGAGAGAAAAATAACTGTGCTGAGGGATATGCGTGCCACGCCAGCCTCATCGCTCGAAAAATGCGGGACAGCCGTAAGCCTCGCCGTTTCCTGTTGGAAACGGCTGCTAAAGCGGCCTGATGGCCTGCTTACGGCTGTCAGAAAACGCCGCATTTTCGGGCGATGCTATCCGGTCTTCATGCTATCCAAAAACGCTTTGTTGTTCTTTGTGCCACGCATTTTTTCGAGCAGCAGCTCCATGCTCTCGACCGTCGAGAGCGAAGAAAATATCTTACGCAAAATCCAAATGCGGTTCACATCTTCTTTGTCCAGCAAAAGCTCTTCGCGCCGTGTGCCCGAGCGATTCATATCGATCGCCGGGAATGTCCGCTTCTCAACGAGCTTGCGGTCAAGGTGGAGCTCCATGTTACCTGTACCCTTAAACTCCTCAAAAATAACTTCATCCATTTTGCTGCCGGTATCAATGAGCGCAGTCGCAATAATCGTCAGCGAACCGCCCTCCTCGATATTTCGCGCGGCGCCGAAGAAGCGCTTCGGTTTATGCAGCGCGTTCGAGTCAACACCCCCCGAAAGCACCTTACCCGAAGAGGGAATTACCTGGTTGTACGCGCGCGCGAGGCGGGTAATCGAATCGAGCAGAATAACCACGTCGCGCTTGTGTTCCACCAGGCGCTTGGCTTTTTCAATCACCATTTCTGCGACCTGCACGTGGCGGTTCGCCGGTTCGTCGAACGTCGAGGCGATCACTTCACCTCGCACACTGCGTGCCATGTCTGTCACTTCTTCCGGACGCTCGTCGATCAATAGCACGAGCAGCGTCACCTCGGGATGATTGGTCGTGATCGCATTCGCAATGTCCTGCATGAGCATCGTCTTTCCGGTACGCGGCGGCGCAACGATCAAACCACGTTGCCCTTTGCCGATCGGAGAAACCAGGTCAACTACGCGGGTCGAAAGCTTTTCCGCCGTGGTTTCGAGCTTCAGGTGCTCCTGCGGATAGAGCGGAGTGAGGTTATCAAAATGCACCCGGCGCATTGCCTCGCTCGCCGGCACGCCGTTGATCGTATCGACGCGCAGGATAGCAAAGAAGCGTTCGTTGTCGCGCGGCATCCTGATCTGGCCATAGACTGTGTCACCTTTGCGCAGGGCAAACATCCGGATCTGCGCAGGAGAAACATAAATATCGTCCGGACCAGCAAGGTAGTTGTAGCTTGCCGAGCGCAGAAAGCCATAGCCGTCGGGCATGACTTCGAGCACGCCCTCTGCATAAACCATCCCGGAGTTGTCGGATTGCTTCTGCAGAATTGAAAATATGAGCGCAGGCTTTTTGAGATCTGCCGGATTTTCCACACCGACCGACAGCGCCATTTCCACCAGCTCATTCATGGATTTGTTCTTGAATTCGCTGATCTCCATTTTTCTGCCGTTCTGGCCATTTTCGCGCGGCGGGGCACTGGGCACCGGAGCGGCAACCGGGGTTTCTTTTTGCTGCGCTGCCGGAAGACCTTCTTCTACCACAACAGCGGCTTCTCCGCCGTCCTTCTTGCCACGCAGACGGATCTTTGCTCTTTCCGGAGCCTCCGTGGTGGTTTCTGCGGCCTCTTCGTCTGCGCCTTTCTTACGAGCCATGCTATCCTCTTGATTTTTAGGGTAAAGTGCCAGCCAAATGGCTGGGGTTGAAATTACTGACGTTTGATAACCGGTTCCGGACGGAACCGGCGCTGAATATCTATTGCCGCGCCACTGCGGCCGTTGTTGAATTAGTCTCCTTTACTTTTCTTAGGCGGAATCTTAAACACCTGACCCGGATATATCAGATCAGGATTCTTAATTTTGGCTTTATTCGCCCTGTAAATTTTCGGCCACAGGCGGGGGTTATTGTATATGAATTTATAACCGGCAATTTTCCACAGACAATCGCGGTTTTCCGGAATGTAACGGACTTTGTATGTTTTCCAGCCTGCCTTGGAACTCTCTTCGGTTTTCTCCGGCTTTTCTGATTCCTCATTAACCTCTTCTTCGCTGCCGCTTTCGTTCTCGCTGGCTGAGCGATCCCTCGCCTGAGCTAAGAGCACTTCGGTCTCAGGTAGCGAATCGGTGACAACTTTCGCCAGGCGACTTGCTTCCTCTGACTGAGTAATGACTTCGCCGTAAGCCTGATTCTTTTCCGCTTCGCGCGCAGCACTGAGAGCTTCCTTGGCTGCTACCAGGTTTTCGTCGGCGGTCTTCAGTGCCTGCTGCGCTTCTGCAGACTGCTCCAGTGCCTTAGCACCCTTTCCACTGCTCGCGCGCGCCTTGAGGTCATTGAGTTTCCGTTCTGCATTGGCCACATCCTTCTTGGCCTGCGCCAGCTTCTCTGTAGCAGACTGCTTCTGGGCAACAGCAAGCGCCTCTTTGGAGGAGGCTTTGGCTGCCTCGATGTGCGCATATGCGGATTTCAATTTCTTGTTTTCGAGATCGCCGCGAGCGTGCCCCGCTGCATCCTTGGCTTTTTTTAGCGTGTCAGGAGCGCTCTGTCCGGCCCCCGCGAGCTCAGCTGCGGCGATAGTGTCGTCGATTTCAGCAAGGTCGCGGTTCATGACCTCAATCTGCGCCTCAGAGGTCGTAAGAGCTCTGCGCGCCTTCTCGCGCGACTCTTCGAACAGATGGTATGAGCTAAGATAATCTTTAGACTCGTAGTATTTGTCGCCTTGGACGAGACTTGCCTTCGCTGCAGCAAGATCGTCAGCGGCAAACTGCTCTGCATTCGCTTCTTCCGCAGATCTTATTGCCACTTCAGCTTCGCCGCGTGTATCCTGTGCCAGTTTCGGAGCGGATTCATCATAAGCAGCGTCAGCCAACTTCTTCGCTTCGACTGCCTTTTCTTTCGCGTCGCTCATCTTTCCTTGCTCGATCAGGCCATGTGCATCGAGCAGGGCTTTTTGTGCGCCTTCAAAATTTTGTGGCGAGTATTTGGCGCTCTTGACCGTTTCCGCGCGGGCGATCGCCACCTTGGCAACTCCCATTTCTTCCATCGGAATCGGGTCTCCGCAACCGACCACCAGAGCGATGGCTACAGCCGGAATCAGCAAAGCAGCGCGGACACGTAAGGGGGTTTTATGCATGATAGCTCCAGTTAATTGATAGGTGACGCTTATTCGCATTATTTGAATTTTGCCAGGGCTTCGGCTTCGGACTCATAGATCTCGAAAAAGCTCGTCAGCTTCGTGAGTTCAAATACCTTCTTTACCGAGGCGTAGACATTGATAATTTTCAATCCGCCCTGGTATTTCTTGAGATTCGACAGACTCGATATGAGCGCCCCAATACCCGAAGAGTCAATGTATGACACCTTTTCCAGGTTAATGATGACATTGTATTTTTGCGCCTCAATCAGCTTTTGGATGATGTCTTTGATCTCCGGCGCGTTGTAGAGATCGATCTCACCCTGAATGTCTAGAATGGTAATCCCGTCTTTTTCTCTTTGGCTGATTTCCATGGCATTGGCTCCGGTTTAGTTATATTCTTAACGCATCCTTAACGCGTTTTTTATCGTCAATCAAAAAACAACATTTGGCCGGGAAAACTGGCCGGCAAATCGTAACTTCTTTTCCTGCGCGGCTCACTTTTTCAACTCGGCAATCGCGCGCTGCAACTGGACGTCAAACTCGAGGTCGAAAACAGGCCGATTTTCGTTCTTGGTCAGTTCATCCTTGAGGGCCCGCTTGGCCGCGTAGTCGGTCAGCGCAAGACCTTTGGCTGCAATGAGCTTCTGGAACTTGCGCACGGTTTCAGGATTGTAAACCTTGTTTTCTTTCACAAAATCCTGCAGTATTTTCTTTTCGCGAATTTCCTTGTAATGACGGCGATCATCTTTGCTAAAGTCAAGGGCAGGCACGTTGATATCGGGTTCGATGCCCTTCTTGTGTATG
>CAYOZO010000072.1:0-11773 GCA_964408405.1 uncultured Turneriella sp. | reverse complement strand
AAGGGGTGTAGTATTTCTGGATCGTCAGCGCCATGGAAGTACCGTACATCAGGCTGATAACATTCTGCACCGATCCCTTACCAAAGGTCTTTACCCCGATAAACTTACCGCGCTTGTGGTCTTTGATCGCCCCTGTGACGATTTCACTCGCGGAGGCAGAACCCTCGTTCGCAAGAACTACGAGCGGTATATCCGCCGCGATTGCCGCAGAAGGATCTGCGTTAAATACACGATCGAGCTCCTTCTTGCGGCCCCGGGTCGAGACAATGACGCCAGATTTGATGAAGAAGTTGCTGATTCGGTGCGCTGCATCCAGGAGACCACCGGGATTCCAGCGCAGGTCGAGAATAACTCCCTTTGCTTTACGCTTCTTAAAATCGTTCAGCGCCTTGGCAAGGTCTTCAGTCGCTGTCTGGTTAAACTGCTTCAGCCGAACATAGCCCAGTTTTTCTGCTTCCAGAAACTGCGATGTGACCACCTGTATCTTGATAACTTCACGAACCAGGTCGAAAGAAAGAATCTCATCTTCACCCTCGCGCACGATACTGATATTTACCGAAGTACCCGGCTTACCGCGCAGCTGTTTCACCGCATCGCTCAGCGAAAGGTCACGCGTGGATTTCTTATCGATTTCAATGATCTTGTCGCCGGGTTTAATGCCCGCGCGCATGGCGGGAGTATCTTCAATAGGAGAGACGACCGTGAGCACGTTATCCCGTTGCGAAATCTCGATTCCAAGCCCGCCGAAATTACCGCGCATCTCTGTTTGCAGCTCGTTGGTCTCTTCAGCTGTCATGAAACGCGTATGTGCATCGTCGAGTGCGCTGAGCATACCGCGAATCGCGCCGAACATCAGTTGCTGCCGCGAAACTTCGTCCACATAATCGTTGCGGACATGAAACAGCGCAGCATTAAAAAGCTCTGTCAGGCCCTCTTCGGAAATTTCTTTTTTCGCGTTGGCATCCATTTGCCCGGCTGTTGCCGCAACAAAGAGCCCGGTACAAAGAATCAGGCCAAGATATTTTTTCCGGCGGTCCGCAGTGGCGGAGTCATTGAGGTTACTCATGATAAGGTCGTGGGTGGCATCGGTTATCTTCATTGCCGGTCAATAATTTTTCCCTTTGATATTGTTTGACACCCTGTTTCTTAAACCGAATTTTCTCGAAAAATCCCTGGCAATATATATGAAAATATTCGCTTACATACTGTCGGTGCCGCTGCTGGCAGCTTCCGCCACACGGGCCGAAAGTTTCGTCCACCCCTCTGACATCGCCAAAGCAATGCAGGCCAAGTTCAAGGCCCTGAAGTCCTACCAGGCTGATTTTTCACTGAGCATTAAAGACCTCGGCAAGACCCGAACGAGCTCGGGTGTGGCAACTTATGGCGAAGGGGGTAAGCTGAACTTCACTTTCAGCCAGCCTGCCGGCGATGTCATCGTCAGCAATGGCCAAACTCTCTACGTCTATGTCGCTCGCCTTCGCGCGGTGGGCCGGCAGCCGCTGAAAACAAAAGACAAGGACGGCAAATCGCTCTACAGCGCCGGCACTGCGGAGGGCTTGAGCAACCTTTTTCGCCGTTACCATTATCGGTTCGACAAGCCTGAACAACCGCGGGAGTTTGACGGAGCGCGTTTTTTTGTCCTTGAGCTGAAGGAAAAAGAAATTACCGGCGGATATGACAAGATCACGCTCTACGTGGAACCCGATACCTACCTGATCCGCCGGATGCAGGCCTCTTCGCCCAGCGGGCGCAGCGTGGAACTCACCTTCAGCAATATTAAACTCAATCCACCGATTGATGCCAAACTCTTCCAGTTCAAAGAACCGGAAAACGCCAAGATCGTGGATAACCCACTCACGACGGAGTAACCATGACAGCAGGGCAGCTCTTAAGAAAAACCCGGGAAGAAAAGCGCATTCCCCTGCGCCAGGCCGCCGATGATACGAAAATAACCGCGCGCCATCTGCAGGCAATAGAAGACGACAATTACATGGTCTTTCCGGGCGAGACTTACGCGCTCGGCTTTTTGACCAGCTACGCAGTTTACCTTGAGGTCGATCCGGAACAGGTAAAGCGCCTCTACAAGGGGTCACAACTCACCGAGACGGAAACTCCGCTGCACGAACTCATGCAGCCAACCGTAAAGCTGGGCGATTACTTGGAAAGATTTGCCAGGCCGCTCATTATTATTCCGATAGTGCTCATAGCGATCGCGGGCATTGTAATGCTCGTAAACCATTTTTCCGGAGGCAAAGAAGAAGGCACCTCGAACGTCGAAAGCCAGGCTAACGCAGTTACCAACTTCACCCGCAATTCGACAACCGTACCTGACGTCGAGTCAGACCATGTAAAGCTGCAACCTGGCCGGCCCAGCCCGCAAATCATCAAGAAAGGACGGGCAATCAGCTTCTCGGTACAGAATACCGAAGTATTTATTGTCCTGCGCGATATTGTCTCCGATGAAAAAACCGGCAATTATTCAGTGGGTCTTGAGATATATCCGGGACGGAAAAAGTACACGCTAAAAGAAGAAGAGCCGGTGGACATTGAAGATCCTGCGATCCCCCGCAAGTTCAAGGTGACGCTCTCAGGCGTGACTGCAAACAACGCAAAACTTGTGATAGACCTTGGAGAAGAAATCCAGCCTGCCGAGGGTGCGCCGGTTAATGAGGTACGGGTATCTAACCCCGACAATTTTCTCATCCGTCTCGAGGGCGTACTGACGGGTGACACCTACATCGAATATTTCGTCGACGGCAAACCCGGCAAGCGCGGTCTTTTCAAACGCGACACGCCACTGCTACTTGAGGCCAACGACAGCATCCAGATCAAGATCGGTGATGCAGGCGACGTGAAACTGACAATCAATGGCAAGAGCGAAGTACTTGGCCAGAAGGGCAGCGTAGCAAACAAGATCATCCGCAAGGTGCGCGACCCGGTTGAACAGTCGAAGTTTAAAGTCGTGATAAAAGACGCCTGAAAGCGTCTTTCATCGCGATAACAAAATGAAATCCGCCTCAGAAACCACCTTCTACATCGAAACACTTGGCTGCCCAAAAAACCGCGTCGATTCAAGGCGTATGCGCACGTCGCTTCTGCGCCTGGGCTTTCGTGAGGCACAAAAACCCGAAAAAGCCGATTTCTTCCTGATCAACAGTTGCTCGTTTATTCGCGAAGCGCAGGAAGAGACGATACAGACCGTCTTCAACGCGCTTAAGGTAAAAGAAAAAAAATCGCCCCATATGAAGGTTGGCCTGGTAGGCTGCTTTGTCGAACGCTTTTCTCAGGCGGTCGCACAGGACATACCGGAGCTCGATTTTACGATCGGTACGCAGCGCTACCACGAAGTCGGCAGCCTTATCACAGAACAGTTCGGCATCGAACCTGCAGGACACGCAGCCGAACTCTCTTCAGAGATCATGAGCCTCGGTGCAGATACTGAGCGGCCGTTTGCCTGGCTGCGTATCGCGCAGGGCTGTGACCGCAAGTGTGCCTTCTGCATCATTCCTAAAATACGCGGCGCGCTTAAGACTTACCCGCTCGAAGAGATCGACCGGCAGATTGCCGATGAGCTCGCACTGCGGGGCGGTCGCGTGCCCCTGCGCGAAGTCATCCTCGTCAGTCAGGATACCATCAGCCAGGGAGTGGATGCAATTGATGAGATCGTCGCGCACCTCTCGGCGCGGGACGAAATCCGCTGGATACGCCTGCAGTACCTTTTTCCTGACCGGCGCGTGCTCGACCTCCTCGACCTCTGGAAAAAATATCCTAAACTCACGCCCTACCTCGATATTCCGTTCCAGCATGTTGCGCCCGAAATGCTCAGGCGCATGAAAAGGCCGTCTGACGTCGCTCTCTTCGACGAAATAATCAGCAAGGCACATTCTATTGCTCCTGACTTTGAAATCCGCACATCGTTCATAGTGGGATTTCCGGGCGAGACTGAGGATGAGTACCAGGCGCTCAAAGACTTTACGCGAAAGCACCGGCTGGATAAACTCGCGCTGTTCCGCTATTCACATGAGGTGGGCACGAGCGCCGGGGATACCATGACTGAAACTGTCAGCGACGACGAAAAATACCGCCGCATCAATGAACTGCGCGATATCCATCTCGAGACCCGTAAAGCGTATGCGCTGGAACTCATTGGTCGCCGCGAAACGATGCTGGTCGATGAAATCAGCGGCGGCGAAATTGTGCTGCGCCGGGCGCACGACGCACCCGAATGCGACGAGGTCGTCACCGTACCCGTGACGGCCGTAAAGCAGGCGAAAGCGCTCAGTGTCGGCTCGATGCCGGTGGTGGAGCTCAAGGCCTACACAGAGTATTCTTTCCTGGGTGAAATTGTTTCCCCCTGATGCTTCGGCTCTTTGTCGAACAGGCAGGGCATTCGGCTATCGTCACCGCCGATTGCGACTTTGATGCATCTGCATGGCTTGGCCATCGCTTCAGCTGGCAGAACGGGGCGGAAAAAAAGACTGCAGTCCTGCTGTCACAAGCTGAGGGTTCTGCAGATTCGCGCCTGCGTGTTGCCGAATCAGATCTTAGGAAATCCCACAAGGTACTGAACGCCGCAGGCCTTGCTCTCGCTGAGCTCGTAGCCGAACGATACTTTGCCCCGCTTGCAGAAGTCATTGCGCAGCTACTGCCGCCAATGATGGCGCGTATGCCCGTTATTGGCGCCAAAATGCCGGCTCGTAGAAGCACGGAAAACGGGCAGGATTTTCCCACACCACTGCATATAGCCGGTCTGAGCGCAGCAGAGTCTTTTTCTCTCAATGAAAAGCAGAAGATGATTGCAGAGGCAATTCTGAGCCGTCCCGCGAGCGATGCGCCGGAACATCTAATCTGGGGTGTAACCGGCTCGGGCAAGACACGCATCTACGAATACCTGATCGCAGAGACCCTCGCGCGCGGGGAACAGGCGCTGCTGCTGGTTCCGGAAATTGCCCTGTCAGGACAGATCATGGATGCCATAGAGCGCCGGTTCGCAAACCGATCTGTTCTCTACCATTCAGGCTTAAGCAGCGGAGAGAGATTCGCAAACCAGCAGGCATTCCTTTCGGGGGCAGCGAGTATCGCCGTTGGTACGCGTTCCGCAGTTTTTTTGCCTGCGGCCAAACTGGGTCTTATCATCATCGACGAAGAACACGACGGCTCATTCAAAGACCAGCGTTCGCTACGCTTCGATACACGTGTCGTGGCACGCTTGAGGCAGCAGTCAGAACCGCAGATGCCACGACTCATTCTCGGTTCAGCGACGCCCTCGCTCGAGTCTCTCATGCGCGCCAAAGCAGGAAGCGCACAGCTCTACCGACTGCGCGAGCGCGCTACCGGACAAACGCTGCCTAAGGTTTTTGTTCCCGATTACAACATCCAACAGGGTCTGATCTCTCAGTTCCTGATGGAGAAGATGCACGAACACTTAAGCGATAAAAACCAGGTGCTGCTGCTGATGAACAGACGGGGGCACAGCACGCATGTGCACTGCCCTGCCTGTGACAGTTACGCGGAATGTCCGCGTTGCTCGGTCACGCTCACCTACCACAAAGACAATACGCTGCGCTGCCACCACTGCGGTTATTCCGAAACGTACGCACGATTCTGCCCTAAGGACGGCGAACTGCGCCAGCTCTTTGGCCGTGGCATACAGAAGGTTGAGGACATTCTTGAAGCGCAATTCAGCTCTTACTCGTATGCGCGCCTCGACCGCGATACCACGCGGCAGAAGAACTTTGCGAGCGAAGTGATCCAGGCGATGCGCGAGCGACAGTTAGACATTCTGCTCGGTACACAAATGATCGCCAAGGGTTTTGACCTTGAAGGCGTCACACTGGTGGGCGTGCTGTCCATCGACCCGGTGCTCAACGCCCCGGACTACCGCGCTGCAGAACAGGCCTGGCAGCTTCTGGCACAGGTGGTTGGCCGCTCGGGCCGTCACCGCCCGGGCGAAGTCGTGATCCAGACGATGGAACCGCAACATCCGGCCGTTGTTGCCGCGGCGCAGCATAACGCCGACACCTTTTACGCCGCAGAGGCTGCGCTGCGCCGGTTGACGCACTACCCTCCCTTCGGCGCACTGGCGCGCCTGCTCTTGCGCAGCGACAATGAAGTGGAGCTCATTACCTTTGCCGACAAAGTCGCGCGTGAAATTCGCCCGCAGAACACGCGTGAACTTTTTGCTGAAACCTCATCGGAAAATATCGAAGTGTTGGGCCCGGCGTCGCCAGGGCGCCACAAGCTCGAGAATACATTCAGGGTACACTTTCTGATCAAGGCGCCGTCTGAGCAGGCGCTACAAGGCTACCTGAAGCGGATTATGCCAGTGTGCGACAGAATGACAAGGCTGACCGGACGGATCAGCCTGGTACTTGATATAGATCCCAGAGAGACGAATTAGCCCGCTACAACTTGTAACTGGATTGTCGCAGTTACGCCGTCGTGGAGCTTGATTTGCACTTTGTAGTTGCCCAGTGCCTTGATGTTTTCGTCCAGGACGATTGAGCGACGATCAACGCTAAATCCCATGGCTTCGAGTTCTTTGGCAACCTGAATATTCGTGATGCTGCCAAAAAGCTTGTTGTCTTCGCCGACTTTGGCCTTTAGCGTGACTTCTTTGCCATTGAGCTGGGCTGCGAGTTCTTCAGCTGATTTCTTGCGCTTGGCGACCTTGCGCGCCTGCACCTGCTCCAGAAAAGCTTTTTCTTTTACAGAGCGCACATTAGCACTCATTACCAGCCCGCGGGGGAAAAGAAAGTTACGGGCATATCCATCGCGAACTTCTTTGATGTCACCGGCACGGCCGAGCGTAGGAATATCTTGCTTGAGAATGACGCGCATTAGATCAAATCATGCATCGGTGACAGGGCGTAAAGACCTTTTCCGCAGCGCAAAC
Source organism: uncultured Turneriella sp. (assembly GCA_964408405.1). Classification (GTDB taxonomy): domain Bacteria; phylum Spirochaetota; class Leptospiria; order Turneriellales; family Turneriellaceae; genus Turneriella. The sequence goes on along the minus strand of CAYOZO010000072.1, from coordinate 4,878 downwards.
CACACTTCTGCCAGACCCAGCACCGTAAAAAAAACGGCAATCAGGGTCAAAAGTTCGGGAACCCAGAGGCCCATGAGCATTATGCCGAGCGCAATCCAGTGGGTGGGAACAAGGCGCACCTCAAAGTACAGGGAAGCCACCCCTATGCCCTGCAGCAGATAGAGGAAGAGCAGAATGAGCATACCATTGCGCACGACAAACGCTGCTGGTTTGAGCGCCTCGAACTTCAGGCCAAGCAGGTAAACGCCGGCAAAGCCAATCAGCCCCCAAACCCAGTTGTCAGGTATGCGAAAAAGGCTCATGTATCCCTGGACCAGGTTCTGCTTAAAGCGCAGCCGGGCAAAAATCCGCAGAAATATCCCCAGACAAAAGACAGACGCAAAGCTCGAGGCAAAGAAAAAAGCAGGACTCAGTTCCAGAAGCTGCGGCCTGAAATCCACGACCTCGACGCCTGCGGCCTGCATACGCTCCCCCACTTGCCGCGAGATTTCTTCGAGCAGCTGCTTCAATGTGCCGGTATAGAAATACTCATACACGGCGACGCCAAACGAGACCATCGTCGCAGTGATGGTGAAAATCAGCAACATCGCGGAGTTGTAGCCAGACAAAAACTGGTCACGCTTATGCCAGATCTTCTTCAGCTGCACCGTGAGCGCGAGATATTTCTGCAGCCGGCCCTCGACGTCAGGTACCTTCTCGATTTCTTCTTTGAGTTCCTTTCGGGACGGCAGCGGCATGTTGAGCAACTTGTAGATAGGGCTTGTCGGGTTCAGCGCGACAACCCAGACACCGGCGATAAAAAAGAACGGAGCTGCTCCACCCGGCAGAAAAGCTTCTATGCGGAGCTTGCCAGGCAGCAGCAAAAAAAGGCCCGTCAGTAAGAAAACTCCCCACAACCACAGACGGCGGTTGTAAGTTGGGCGATACAGGTAAACCGGGATGAGAGCGAATGCAAGGCTTAAAGGAAAACCCAGCACCGCTTCCATGAATTCTACTGTGTTATACCGAAAATGGCATAAAGCCGGCGTTACGCGCCTTCTTAATCGCCTTGGCAACTGCACGCTGGTGAAGTGCGCAGGTGCCGGTCAGGCGGCGCGGCAGAATTTTGCCCTTGTTTGAGACGAGTTTAACGAGCACGTCCACGCGCTTGTAATCGATCACCAAATCTTTTACCTCGCAGAAACGGCAGGTCTTTTTCTTGAAGCGTGGACCACGTTCGCCACGACCTTTACGCTCTTCGTACCCGGCTTCTTCGCGGCGTACTTCTCTTTCTTGACGTTCTTCCATTTTTTCCTCTTAACTGTGAATATAACTAGCAGGTTCCGGAAAAACTCCCGCACCGGCTGCAGACGCCGCGATTCGCGACGCGAATCGCTCGCAAAACGCCCCTCACCCCTCACCAAAGCATGGTGAGGGGTGAGAGGCTGTCCGCAGCCTTGTGCGGTTTCCGGAACCTGCTTCAGGCTCCTTTTTCAGGAGCCTGCTAGAACGGGATATCATCGTCGCTCATCGCACCGGTGTCAAAGTGAGCAGCCGAGCCCGATGGTTCTGAGGGGCCGGTATCCCGCATTGAACCGCCCCCTTCCTGCTTGCTGTCCAGAAACTGGAAACCCTCGACATTGATTTCAACCTTGCTCTGCTTCTTGCCGTCTGTGCCTTCCCAGGATGACCAGCGCAGGCTGCCTTCGACACAAATGCGACGGCCCTTCTGCAGGTACTTGTGGATAGTCTCGGCTGATTTGCCCCAGGCGATGCAATCGAAGTAACCTACCTCATCGCGGCTCTCGCCGGTTTGTCTGTTATACACGTTGCGGTTGGACGCAAGTGAAAAACGGCAGAAGTAGTTTCCTGAATTCGTCGATTTGAGCTCCGGATCGCGCGTAAGCCGCCCGATCAGGATAACGCGGTTGATGTCGCTCGCCATCTAACGGTTCCCTGTCGCCGACTGCTAGTTATCCAGCACGGTGATCATTGCTTTGAGCACGCCTGCATTCACTCGCAGGTCGCCGTTGATCTGCGGAATTGCAGAACCTTCGCTCTTAAAGCCGTAGTAGAAATAGTGGCCCCGATCCTGCTTCTTGGCGAGGTGGTAGAGTCTTCTTGCACCCCAGTCTTCTTTTTGCGTGATCTCAGCGCCGCGTTTGGTGAGCGATGCTTCCACTTCTTCGCGCGAACGATTTTTTTCGTCGGCATTTTTGTCGGCAAGCACCAAAACGAGCTCGTAGTTTTTCTTTGCCATGTAACCCCCTATGGTTTATTAAGGAAAGGTGTCTTCAGACCCGATCCAGAAGGCGCACCCAACTTGCGCTTTTCAGACAGGCTGGAAAGCAAAAAGGGGTTTTCCGCCCATGCGCGCCGCCGTGATACAGATGAACTCACAGAACGATACCGGGGCAAACCTCGAAGCTGCAGATCTGCTGCTCGCCGACGCTCAGCGGCAGGGGGCCGCCTATGCGCTATTGCCCGAAAACTTCGCTTTCTTGGGCAGCGAACAGGAAAAACTCAGCAGGGGCAATGAAATCAGCCAGCGTGCGCTCGATTTTCTGCGGCACGCAGCAGCGAGGCACAAGCTCACTATCACCGGCGGCGGCATGCCCATGCCTGCGACAAGCGGCAAATTCTACAATGCGGCACTGACAGTTACCCCGCAGGGCGAAATACTCCACCGCTACGACAAGCTCCATCTCTTTGATGCAATGCCCGGCGACAATGTCAGCTACCAGGAGTCGCGCTCGACCGAAGCAGGTGAACCGCAGCTTGCCACCTTTGAGACCGGTGGCCTTGCGATCGGCATGAGTATCTGCTATGACGTGCGTTTTCCGGCGCTCTACCGTGCATATGCACGCATGGGAGCTCAGGCGTTATGCGTGCCGGCTGCCTTCACGCGATTGACTGGCGCCGCGCACTGGCATGTGCTTTTGCGCAGCCGCGCGATTGAGAACACCTGCTACGTTCTCGCGGCCGCTCAGTGCGGCGAACACTTTGGTGGCCGGCAGACCTATGGCCACAGCATGGTCATCGACCCGTGGGGTGAAGTCATCGCCGAACTCAATGAACGCCCGGGTGTAGCCGTGGCTGACCTTGACCCCAAACGCCTCGCAGAAATCCGACAGCGCCTGCCATCGCTGAGGCACGACAAGTTGATCTGACGCGTTACGGGCTGAGTAGCTCAAGCTGCGCTTTAGGCAGCGAAAAATGCCAGTGCATCGCGCGGTGCTCGAGCGGCGTTTCCGTGTCAGGTTCGGGCAAAGGTGCTGCGGGTTCTATGCTGCCCGACGGCTGCAGAGAATCGACAATCGTTGCGGAATGCGTGGCAGAGGTATTGGCGTCGCTATTGAAAACGACGTAATACGAACTGCCCTGCACGAGCGTCAGTTGGCAATTGGAGCAGATTTGAAAATTGGGATCCGGCAGTGCAGTGCGTTTCTTGGCGAGGAGCGGCGCATAACTCTGCAAGGCCCCGGTCGTACGCGAAGTGGCTGCGTCATAAGAACCATTAAGCAGGCTACTTGCAAGTTCCTGAGAGAACTGCAAATTGCTGCCATTGAGCCGGTAGGTGAAAGACCCCGAAGCCCCCAGTGTCGAATCAGCCGTACCGTTGTGTCGTATGATAGTTCCTGTCGGCGAATCGCCAATATTCCCCGCAATCAGTGCCGCCCACATGAAACGATAGCTGCAATCAAAGTGGCTGTAGCTATGGCTCACGAGATTACCGCAGATACTGGTGAGGTTAGAATCGGCACGACTAATCGAGTCGTTCAGGGCAGCAAGACCCACGACATTGTTATTGAAAATGGAGGAGATTAGCCCCAGTCCATAGACGTCGGCAAGATAACGGAAATATATATAAGTACTCGCATAGTGCTCGAGGCCAAACTGCGCAGGCTCGCGGATGAGCGAGGTACTGTTGATGAGCGCACTGCGGAAGGTATTGGCGCGACTGACCTGCGGCCCGAACCCCGTGAGGTCGGACGATACTTCGGAGAGGCCTTCGTCAATCCAGGTGGGTTCGGTGTCATTCTGGTCACCCCTGTAGTACTTTCCAAACTGCAGCAGGTGCTGGTATTCATGAGCCAGCGTGGCAAAAAAAGATGTGCGCGTGACATCCGCCGGGTAGGTATCGAGGTAGAGCATCTCTGCCTGGTTGCTGTGGTATTCCCCGTTCAGTGCATTGACCGATGCTTCGGAATAGTGATTCAGGGGATCGAAATAACCAGCGATATAGCCGGAAGAGCTACCCTCGCGGTAACCGTCCTGGATATCGAGCAGCAGGAGAATGACCTTGCTGTTTTGGTCGACATCAGTGGGAGTCGTAAACCAGACATGCTCGACTGGAACAATATTGTTTTCAAAAGCCGCCAGCAAGCCGTCGATTGAGGACTTTGCCACTTCTTGCTTCGCCTCAACGTAGAGATGCGCGTGCGCCGACGAGGCGGCAAACATCGCAGTCACACGGTAGAAGGTTGTCTTACCGGTCGCAAGGTCGCTCTTGCGTGCCCAGAAACCCTTACCACCGGGTGGGTCATACATGGCGTCGCTGCCGGCACAGTGCAGGGCAAGAAAAATCGGCAAGAGAAGCAGCACTTTCGCCACAATTGAGATAAGTCTCATGTTTGCCCCGGCGTCAAGGCGAAAAAGCAGGATGCTGTATCCTGAGGATAAGACCGCGATTGCGGTGACTGGGCCGGGACACATCCTGGCAGTCTGAGCTGGGGCGAGAGTGTGTTGCGGGCAATGCTTTCTACCGGAAAAATTCAGCTTGTTGCAGGCACCGTCGGCGGAATCTCGCTGGCAAAAAGCTGTTTCTTGGACAAAATCCTGTACTCCTGCCGGTAGGCAAGGCCCTCGGGCGCATTGAGCTCCGTTTTGCATTGGTAC
>CAYOZO010000071.1:0-17339 GCA_964408405.1 uncultured Turneriella sp. | reverse complement strand
TGGAAATTTTTATTACGTACCAATGCAAAACTGAGCTCAATGCGCCCGAGGGCCTGGCCTACCGGCAGGAGTACAGGATTTTGACCAAAAAACAGCTGTTTTCCAGTGAGATCCCGCCAATCATACCTGCCAGCGGCTGAAATTTGTCTCCCAAAATCCCATTCCGTCACACACCCGCGACGCAAGCTATGACCGCAGAGAAACGCTAGAGGCTCATAAACCCCCAAAGCACGCCCGCACCCTTTTCTTTGCTCGATCTCGTGATTCTGGTTGACTCTCCGTTTCAGCGCGTGCGTATCAGCCATGAAGGTGGCTTTTACCTACTGGCAGGAAAGTGACGGCACATACCTGGGTTACCTGAATGAATTTCCCGATCACTGGACACAGGGCGAAGATTTCGATGACCTGAAGGCACACCTGAATGATCTCTATCACGATTTCACCAATCACCAGACTCCGGGTATAAAGAGAATTGCAGAGTTCGAACTTGTGTGAAACGTACAGAATCGATCAGGCAACTGGAAGAAGCGGGTTGCCTGCTTCTTCCCCACGGCGCTAAACACGACCTCTACCATAATTCGAGGTCGGGTATGACGCAGCCTGTACCGCGATATCGCGAAAGGAGCGAATACCTCGCAAAAAAGATGCTAAAGGACCTAGCTAAGGAATAAAATCTAACAATGCGCCCAGTACTGATTCCAGCAATTTTGATTCTGGTTTCCTGCGCCTCGCTGCCCGACAAACCGCGCCTTGCGACCATTGAGCTGCAGGGACATCGCGGCGCCCGTGGGCTTGCACCCGAGAATACCTGGCCTGCCTTTGAGATTGCCTTAAAGCAGGGAATGAACGTGCTCGAACTCGACACTGTGCTCACCGCTGAGGGCGATCTAATTATCCACCATGATACCGAAACGAACCCGAAAATCTGCCGTAACGACGACGGCAGCGCCATTGAATCCAAACCCGTGCGGCAATTAACAGTAGCGCAGTTAAAGCAGCTCGACTGCGGTGCGCTGAAGCATGGCGATTTTCCTGAACAGGCGCCGCGTCCGGGCACAAGGCTCATGACGCTGTCGGAGTTCATTCGTGCTGTGAAAGACTACGAGAACAGGAATAAATCCGCTGTGCCGGTGATGTTCAACGTTGAGGCGAAATTCCCGAAAGGCGCCGCGCCGGATGCTGACGAGCTGAGACTTTTTGCGCAGACATTGCTCAAGCTAATCAAGAACGCCGGTGTCGAAAAACGGACTACGCTGCAGTCGTTTCGTATCGAGATACTGCCGGTAATCAAAGAGCTAAACCCGGCGATGCGCACCTCAGCGCTCTTCGAGCCGACCAAATGGCAGGGGTTGCGCATGTATCTCGGGCTTGGCAGCGGTATTCGCCGCGAGATCATCGATGCGGCAGTGGCGGCGCGCGCTGACATTATTTCTCCCTATACGCTCTATGCGAATGCCGACTTTATCCGCGAGGCGCATGCACGCGGTCTGGCGGTTATTCCGTGGACAGTGAATGATCCTTCAGAAATGGAAGCGCTGCTTGCGCGCGGTGTTGATGGCATCATTTCCGATTATCCCGACAGGCTGGCAGCCGTGTGGAATAAGAGGCAGAAGCAATGAAATTGGCAGGCACTTTCATTCTCTGCTTGCTCGGCCTGCCCGTCTTTGGCTCGACAAAACTGCAAGAGGCAAAATTTCCGCTGACCTTTACGCCGGAAAAATCTCTTAAGGTGACCATCAAAATGGCAGACGGTGTTGTGCTTGCCCGCCTGCCCGCGGGCAGGCAGCAGAAACTTTCGGCATACGACAGCGCCGATGTCGGTGTTGAAGCTGCGCCTCTCTTGATCGGCGACTTCAATTTCGATGGATATAAAGACATTGCGGTGCTTGAAGCGATTGGCTACGGCGGAGTGAACCTCTTCTACCGCGTGTGGCTCTGGCAGAGTAAAGAGCAGAAATTTCAGGAATTTTCGGGTAGCATTAGCAATCCCGTGCTTAACAGCAAGAGCCAAATGCTGATCAGCGGTGAGCGGTCCGGACCCCGCTGGTACCAAAAAGTATTTGCGGCCAATGGGGGTAACCTTGCAGAATATGCGGAAGCGGAAATGCTCGGCGCACCAAGTTTTTGGGGTGTAGTATTCAGCGACGGCACGCGTGCGGTCGCCGATGCAAAATGGTTCGACGGCGATCTGCGTCAAGCGCCAAAGGTCTCTGCAGAACTCGCTCTTGGCAAGTGCTCGGGAGTGCAGAAACAGAACGAGAAATCTCCCACAAAGAGGAATGTTCGCGTGCTGCTGATGGATTTTCGTAACGAGGGCAAAGAAGTGCTGGTTCGGAACAGTGATGGTGGAACGCCCCGCTGGATCAGCGCGGACTGCCTCGCCAGCGAGTAGCTACTTTACCACCAGATAATTCACGCGGCCATACACGGGGTGTATGCGGCTCTTTGGCGTGGCAACCTTCTGGCTGAGTTTGCCGTCGATGCGGTAGAGAAAAGTGTATTCTCCCGGCGGTATGATTTTGCGCAGTTCAAAGTACCCGTCTTCGCTGCGGTTGAGGTAATCGCGCTGCGGGTTCCAATTGTTGAAATCGCCCGCGACGCTTACCGACTCGGCGTCACCTGCCGGAATACGGAACAGCACTTCGCGCCCATGGTTTACGGGCGTATCGAGCACAAAGACGCCTGTGCTTGCGGCGAAGTGGTCATGCAGCAGATGAAAGACTGAAGCAACATTACCCGCAGAATCTTTTTCGTATTGCTCGTGCGTATCATCTACGGTGTAGAGACCGTCCACCTGGAACTTGTAGCGTATCTTTTTAGTTGGCGATGCATGCACTATCTCTGGTGGTATGTAGTAGTAGATCCAGACGCCGTATTTGTTGCGGCGCATCGGTTGCGGGGCAAAACCCGGAATATCAGCGACGAAGCGCACGTCGCGTGCCGCTCGGTTGTGGTATGAGAATAACACGCCGCGCGTCTTAAGCCCGGCGCCACGCGTATACTGGAAAGCGTCGATGAGCGTCACGAAGCGGGGTTTTTCCGCCGTGCGCATATTCTCGAGATAGTTGCCATAAAGAGGCTTTTCCTGGGCGGCTGAGCCCTGCTCGAGTTGCTCAGAGGTAAGGTCAAAATCCTCTGCAGCCGATATGCCTGTGGCCATGACGACAAACCAAAAAGCGGAGGCGTATTTGCTTGCTCTTTTGACCCTTGCGGTGAGACGCGACATAAATCCCTCAAATTATTTTCGGATGCTCCGATAAATACTTGAGGGCGAAATCCTCAGGCTTAAGCCATGGCGGAAGAACAGGAAAAACCAGAGGTCACGTACACACCTGAGGAACTCAATACCATCAGGGAGCTCACAAGCTTTTTCAACAAAGCCCCAGGGCAGGTTGCGCTCGATGAAACGGGCGCAGAAACGGCGACCGGTGAAGAACCTGTCGGCGATGAAATGACTTTGCCCGAAGATGCAGCTGAGGGCGCAACCGATGCAGCTGCCCCAAAGCGGCCGATAGCCGACCTCTCCAAATTCGATGATGTCCTGAATATGGACATCGATAACTTCGATGCGGCGCCGAGCGGCGAAGCACAGGATGTGCCGCTGAGCGATGACACAGCCGACAGCTTAGTCGGCGTCGATTCAGACGCCCCGGCAGCGCCTTCGATGGCCGAGTTCGATCTCGGTGATGGCGTGGGGATGGACCTTGCGCCCGCCACAGCGGATACGCCGGCCGATTTGCCGACCGATGATTTTGCTCTGCCTTCGGCTGACGCAGAGATGGACGCTGTGCCAGACACTGATGGATTGAATATGGATGCCGGTACGGCTCCAGCGCCCGCAGACTTTGATCTGGGCGTGCCAGATGCAGATTTTGGTGCGGATGCGGCGCCTGCCGAACCCCCTGTCGATCTTGACTTTGGCGCAGCCGACAGTGCGCCTGCAGCTGATTTTGATTTGGGAGATGCTCCGTCCGTTGACGCGGACGATCTGGGCGGCGGTTTTGATCTGCCGCCAGCCGATGCTCCTGCTGGTGAGCCGGCTTTTGATCTGCCCCCTGATACGGGCGCCGATCTTGCCGCGGCGCCGGATTTGGGCGATGCAGGCGGGGATTTCAACTTTGGTGCACCGGCCGCAGACTTAGGTGCTGCGCCGGCATCTGATCTTGATTTTGCTTCGGTTTCGCAACCTGCGGCGCCCGATATGGCGGATTTTTCTTCTGCGCCGCCGGCGCAGGACGATTCCTTTAACTTTGAGGCATCAGCTCCCTCGCTAGATGATCTATCGCCTGAGGTGACGCTCGGCGGCACTGGTGCTTCTCTTTCTTCAGATCTGAGTTCACTTGCTGCGGAAGAATCGGCTACGGTCGATCCCGCGACGCTGCGCCGCGTGCGCGAAACCCTGCGTTCATTCCCCGCTGCGCTGCGCCGTCGCCTGAGCAAGGCGCTGCTCGATGAAAACATGAAGCCGGCAGATTCTGCCGAGCTCATGCGACTCCTATCTGAAGGGGCAACGGCAGTCGAAATCAGTGCGTGGCTTGATACCCGGAATATAGCAGAGGTACACGAAGAAGAAGGCGGCGAGAGCTCACAGCCTCGCATCATCATGGCGCGTCCCGAGTACACCGACGAGGGACTCGCGCGGCAAGAGCGCATCATTAAGCTCACGCGCTTTGGGGCAATTGCGGCTTTCGTTCTGATTGCGCTGGTGGGCGGCCTGTATTTCTCCATTTTGAAGCCGATGTTCTACCGGCAGGCAGTCGCCAAGGGACGCGACATGATTTTGAAATCTGGCAGCGCGGCGATTACGGACGCTGAGCGGCAGTTTGAAAAGGCGTTGAGCTATTACAGCAACGATACGTATGCTTACCTGCAGTATGCAGACGCCTATCGTTACAAGGGTCTCTATAACGAAGCGTTTGCCAAGCTCTTTGCCGAGGTGAAACTGCCCGGAAATCTGCCTGCCGTTAAAGCCGGTGAGCGCGAGGTACGCTCGAGCGGCGAACTCTTTGGTACGCTCAGGCGCGTACCAGTCGTGCAGTATGGCGGAGATAGCAACATTCTGACCGTTAACGGTACACAGCTTACCCTCACCAAAAAGGGTGCGTATGTCATTTCACATCTGGACAACAAACGCGATGAGGCGCAGGTATTGCTCGCGCTCGGCAGCTTTCACGGCAACCCCTCGCGACGTTTTGCGCGCGAGCCCTACAAGAACAACTACCTTGCGGCGGATTACTATCGTCGGGTGCTGATGGCCAACCCCGCTACACCCGCTTTCAAGAAAGAAGAGATGCTCGACCGCGCGGTCATGGGCATTGGAGATCTTTTCTACCACGAAAAAGACTACGATCGTGCGCTGGATTACTACAAAAAGATCATCGACAAAGAACCCAACAACGTGGCCGCGCACGCGGGTATTCTGAAAGCGCTGCTCAAGCTTTTTCAGCTGAACAACGATCCGCGCATGGTGATTCAGCACCACACGCTGGTGCGTAACAAAAAGCTCGAAGCCAGGCTGCCGATGTACATCAAGGCCCGGCTTGCGGCATTCTACACCGATCTGCCGGCTGAGAACGAACTCAGAGTGAAATACAATATTTCTCCCGCAAACATGCTCACCGGACAGCAGCTCAAGACCCGTGCCGACGATCTTTTGAACTCGATATTCAATTCGACGGAAACCGACAATTTTGGGCAAAAGATCGAGGGTTCGCGCTACGCTGAGGGGTATTACCAGCGCGCCCGGTCGTATGCGAAAAACAAGAACCAGGTGCGTATGGCGCTTAAGCAGTTTGAATATGCGTACCACTACGACCCGCGGCATTTTCTGGCGCTGAATGACCGTGCAGAGCTCCTGATGGCGATGAATGATTTTGCCGGCGCCATCGAACTGCTCCGGCTTGCAAAGGAACTTAGTTCGCCTGAAAAACTCGCCGAGCTCGGCGAAAATGAGCAGGACGAGACCCTATCCGAAGCTCCGGTGGGTATGATTTCGTTCAATCTGGGAAAAGCGATGTATCTCGACGCTATTCGAGACCTGTCGGATTCGGCGACCTGGTTCAGGTTAAAAGAAGTGCAGAAATACCGCTCGCAGACTGACCAGGGCGCGGGTGCGCTGCTCGCGCAACTCGATCGTATCGAAAACGAATTCAACGAGGCGCGCGAAAAAGGCATGGGCGGCAGCAAGGCCGAAAGCGAGCTTTTGTACTTCTCGGGCTGGACGAAGTATGTACGCAACGACCATAGGGGAGCGCTGGCTGACTGGGAAAAAATCGACGTGGAAAAGGCCGCATCCCTGCCCAATCTGAGTCTCGCACAGTCGCACTGCTACTACCGCCTGGCAGTGGAAGAATCTTCACAGGCGCAGCGTGAGAAGTATCTCGACAGTGCGCTGGGGCTGCTGTTCTATTCGCAGGACCGTTTTACCGCAAAGCTGAACAGCGTGACACGTATCGACGCGGGCAACGATAAGCATGCGCGTCTCGTGACCAACCTTGCTATCATTGAGAACAACATCGGGGCGATCTACGAGATGCTGGACGACGAGCAGAAGTCGCTGATGCACTACTGGAAGTCAGTCGAAAACAGCAAGCGTATCGGCAAGGAAAACGAGATTGCAAATCTGAACATCCGCCTCAGTTTCAAACGCAAAGCGCTGGGCGAAGGCGAAAACGTGCCGGTGATCATGGACTACGTGCCGCCTCAGTTCACGGATGAACTCTGAGCTCCGCAACCGCCACGGACGGCGTCTTTGTTGCGGAGCAAAGTTCACGGATGAACTCTGAGCTCCGCAACCGCCACGGACGGCGTCTTTGTTGCGGAGCAAAGTTCACGGATGAACTCTGAGCTCCGCAACCGCCGCTTGTGCGCCGTCAGGCGGTCGATTCAACCTTGACGCAGTGATCGCCCGCATAACCCTGCGGCACGCTGCATGCGCAAGTGGTTGACCAGGCTTTGTTTTTTGTGCGCGCTGCCGCTCTCTGCTGCGCAGAAAATTAACTGGGAAGAAATTGAGTGGCAGCTGCTCAAGACGCAGCACTTTGACGTTTATTTTCCCGAGGGCTATAACCACCTGGGACAGAAAACGGCCGAATACGCAGAGGCGGCGAACATCTATCTGAGCGAGAAACTCCAGCACCGGCTATCGATGGTAACCCCGATCTTTGTGTATCCTTCGCACGGACATTTTCAGTCAACCAATATCATTCCCTTTGCGATCGACGAGGGTACGGGCGGCTTTACGGAGCGCATCAAGCGGCGCGTCGTTGTGCCTTACCTGGGCAGCAACGATGAGTTTCGCCACGTCGTTGTGCACGAACTCGTGCACGCGTTCCAGTACGATATTCTGCTTGGGCAAACGATGGGCAGCAGCTTCTCGATTGTCCAGGGTAGCCAGCCACCGCTCTGGTTTGTCGAGGGTATGGCGGAGTACTTCTCGCTCGGTTGGGACCATACCGCCGATATGCAGATGCGCGATGCGGCGCTCACCGATACGCTGCCGACGCTCGAGATGATGAATGAGTACCGCGTGCAAACCGGTTTCATTTTCTACAAAGGCGGGCAGTCTGTGATGCAATACATTGCCGATACTTATGGGGAAAACAAGATCGGCGAGATGCTCCGCGACCTGCGCGATTTGCGCGGCATTGAAGATGCGGTGAAGACCAACCTCGGCATCACGTTCGAAGAATTTGATACGCTCTGGCGGCGCTGGGTAAAGCGAAAATATTTCCCTCTGGTAAACAAGAAATACGACGACGAAGAAGGTCCGCTGCTCACGCGTCATCTGAACGACGAATCACTGATCAACCTGCACCCGGCAATTTCACCCGACGGCAGCAAGGCCGTTTACCTCACTGCGCGCGGTTTTTATCCCGTGATGGTAATGCGCGATATAAAAGACGTCAAACTCGATCGCGATTACACTCTCAACAAGAAGAAAGATTTGGCTGAAGACGAGAAGATACTGCTCAAGAGTTCAGACAACCCGACTTTTTTTCAATTGCACCTGATGACGAACCGCATTACTTTTACGCCCGATTCGAAGCGTATCTTTTTCTCGGCGCGCAGCCAGGGCAAAGACCGCCTGGTGCTTTTCGACATCGAGCAGCGCAAGATTGTGCAGCGACTCACTCCACCCGTGGATATGGTGATGCAGCCCCGGCTTTCGCCGGACGGCAAGTACGCAGTTTTTGTGGGAGTTACCCTCGGGGTCACGGATATTTACCGCATAGAGCTTGCGACGCAGAAGGTCGAGAAGCTGACGCATGACCCGTTTTCAGAAAAAGATCCCGCTCTTTCGGGCGATAACCGGCTCGTCGTCTATTCTTCGAACCGCAATGCCGACAACAACCTCGAGAGCGCGGATTACCATTTGTACGAGCTGGACTTGCAGACGGGACAGACACGCCAGCTGACAAAAGAGCCGCAAAAACAGATCTCCGCGCAGTTCTACGAACGCGGCTCAAACGACCGCATACTCTATGTCTCAAACCACACCGGAATACACAACGTCTATCTGCTCGATCGCAAAACGCTGCAGAAAAAGAAACTCACTGATACCGGCGGTGGCGCTCTCGACGCGCAGATAAGTTACAACGAGGAGAATAGCGCAAAAAGCGAGCCTAAGGATCGCCGCATCATCTATACGCAGTTCAGGCAGCAGGGCTTTGATATAGCGCTGCGCGAGATAAAAGCCGGCGACGAAAAATTTTATGCGGACGATGCCACCGTCCATACCTACAAGGCATTTGCGCTGCCGCGTTATGAACTGAGCGGCAGGCCGATAAGTCTCGAGCCCTACCGTGCGCGCGTGGGCCCGGATTTTCTTTTCTTTCTGCTGGGTTACGGCGCGTATTCGGGCGGCAGTTACTTTGCGGGCATGGTTGCTATGACCGGTTCTGATCTTACAGGTAATCATAATTTCAGCATCGTCGCCAACTTTCTTACCAATGGTCTGGGTATTTTCAACTTTGATTATGGCTACCTTAAGAAACGGGTCAAGCTGCACTGGGGTGCTTACCGCACGACATTTGCTATCTCCCCCGTAAACCTGATCGACCTTACCTCGCTGAATGGTCTGTTTTACTACCCGCCTTACATCGGCTCAGTCATGAAGATCGGCGCCTACTTTGGCATGGATTACCCGATGACGCCGTTCGATTCGTTGCTGCTGCAGTTCAATATGGCGCGCGCTGAAGAAACATTTCTCTACCCGCGCAACGTGCCCGACGAGCGCATCCGGCCCGACACCTTTACCAACATGTACAGCGTGCAGTATGGTATTCGGCACAACAATGTCTTGTATTCAGTCATCGGTCCGCTCAAAGGCTGGCATGCGGCATACATTGGCGAACAGAGCGTGAACGTTTCAGGCCGCGATTACATGTTCAACCGCAACACGGTCGATGCGCGGCTCTACATACATATCTGGCAACGCTACATTTTCGCCGGCCGCGTTTACGCCGCCACGACCAATGGTCCGGATCAGCAGTATTTTCCCTGGATTATCGGCGGCTTCAACACGATTCGCGGTTACGACTTCATGTCGTTGCGTGGTTACCACGCTTTCTTTTTCAACCTCGAGCTGCGCTTTCCCATGCTCGATGCGCTGGCATTTGGCTTTCCTGCGCCGTGGGTGATTCGTGGTTTTTCCATGGTGATGTTTATCGACGGTGGCAGCACTTTCGACAGCACGCGAACCTGGCGGGGGTTCGATTACGGCAAGAACGAATTCAAGGATCTCAAGATGTCTTACGGTCTCGGCGCGCGCATGATACTTTTCCCAGGCCTGATGCTCAAGATCGACTGGGCGACACCCTGGACCTGGCGCAGCTCGCTACCGATTGGCGACTGGCAGGGCGTGTTTTCGATCGGGTATGAGTACTGACTTGTCCCGTAGGCGAGTTGCTGCCTTCCCGCTCTCGGGCGGTTCGGCACGCGAGAAAATGCCGGTTTCATTCCGTTGCCAGTGGCTGAAGGCGAGAGCAAAATCAGCGGTTGCCGGAGCGATGAGGTAGCGTCGCCAGCGCTGTGCCACATCGAGATGGAAGAGTCGCCACAGGCCACCTTCGTATTCGAACTTCGCTGAGTCGTAGCGCACGGTTTTGCCCGCCGGTGTGCTGAACTCTTCAGAGAGTACAATCGCGTTGCCCCGCCGGCGCCAGAGTAGCCGGTAGGCGCGATGGTCCGTTGCCCACTGGCGTTGCGCTGCCTCGCGGCAGAAGCGATCGAGCTTCTCTTTCGCCTCATCAAAGACTTCGCGGGGAATCGACCCCAGTATCAGCGAGAGCATGGAGAGAACGCTCCTGGGCAGTGGTGGTTTCGGTAGGCAGGCATGGTCGGTAACCTCGCTTAGTTGGAATTTTCAGGCACGGCCAGGCGCAGTAATGGCAACGTGTCAACCCTTTGTACTCTTTGGAGTACAGTGGTGGCTATGGACGAGCTTTATATCCCAGGCCATAACTGCACTATGTTTACGCGCAGCGGATGACAAATCGCGCGGTCGGAGTTTTACGCTGGCGCCGGTGGGTTGAGGCATTATGTCTCATCATGCTGGTTCTGGCTGGTGCCACAGTGTACGCACAGAACCAACAACTCTTCGACTTGATGCTTTCTGCGTTGCTTTGAAGGTCGTCTAAGGTAGTTCAGGACCCTGTGCGCCAACACACCGGAGTGATTTTTTGCACGCACCGAGTGCGCTAATCGGCAAGAACACCATCGCAGATCGTGCCCATTTGCTCCACGAGGCGCCAAAATGCGTGAATTTTTTGCGATTTTGCTTGTGTTCAGGTGAAATGCGGCCCGGGCTTACGCGAATAATCGCTCTTTGGATTTTTGGTTAAGTTGGCGTATAGGCTCTCAGGCACAGACATGCAGCATCTGAGTCGATGCGTTGTCTGCTTTATGCTGGTACGTGAGGAAAAAATCTTGCCGGCCCTTCATTGCGTGGCAAATTAGTCGTCCTTATGGCAAAGCTATTTCTCCTCATGACACTGTTTGGCCTTTCTGGCGTCATTGTCTATGCTCAGGAAGATGCTGAGGTTCCAGCCGCTGAAGAAGAGAATTCAGCAAACCCACCAGATTCAGCCGAACAATCACCAGAATATTCGGAGGATTCCGAGAAAAAGGCAATGACGCCAGACGAACAACTACTGGCGACCATAAATGGAAGTCTTTCCCGGTACAAGGTTGACTACAACGATTCTACGGCGCTACAAAACAAGAAGATGCGACAGTTTACCGCGCAGGTTGCTTTGATCAATAAGCGGTATGCAGGAAAACGTCTTTCCTTCAAGCAAATGTGCGTGAGCGATGTCGAGCCCGAGCACGATTTGACTCCATATGGAAGGCAACAAGCCAAAAAGATAGTGAAAGTGCTGCAGAGTGATGCTCAGGGACGTCAGATTCTTGACCTTGGTCGGCTGGAGGAAAATCCTTTGTTGCAGTTGATGGTCGCGGCTGCGTTAGCTTCCTGCAAGAAGTGTATGCGTGAAACCGGACGATATGCGGTAAAATTTGCTTTTGGGTGCGCAGATGGCGGAGACAGCAGTATTTCGGGTACTTCATCTGTTGAGAAACTGGTCAGTAGTGAGTCTGAGGCATTGAAGTATAAGAAGGGCGAGGTGTATCCCGTCTCAGGTATTGTTAGAGCAATCAAGTTCGACAGCGGCGTTCATGGAGTCGAAACCAGGATATTTCTCAAGTGATTCCCTATGTCCGCTCGGATGTAGTTGCCTGTGGACAAAGCAGGCTCTAACATAGTATCGGCTTAAGGCAACTCGCCACAAGGGACTTCAGACGATCTTTAAAATGCGCGTAATCTTCTTGCTTTAGCGGCCAGCATAGATGCACGGACTGTTTCTTACCGTCGCGGTACCATTCTTTGATTGGCTTCGGATACTTATATTCGGTGAGCGCGTCAAACTTTTCAGGGCAGTCATGGGCGCGAAACAGTAGCTTGGCTGGGCCGGTTTCGTGCTTTTCCCACTTTATGCCGACTTCGAGGCGCGGTAGTCGGCTCTTGGCTTTCTGGACGGTGGCAAAGACAGTAATCCAGTCGGCTCCACGACTAGGCTCAAACTTGGTATCAGACAGATTTACGCCCGCGTTTTCCAGTTCGTTGCTACATACTGAAATAAGCAGATTCTGGATCTCTTCACGAAATTTGTCAATTGTACTCAGAGCTTCAGGATAGCGATCTAAACCGATGGCAATAAATTCGTTAAGAAGCTTGTCTTCCTTTGTCATTTCGGCATACCCACTTGAAGTAGCGCTTGGCGCAGCTTATTCTTGCTGTAATAGTTTTCTGCAATGACCGGCGATATCCCAAGCAAGGTCTGCTCAATGCAGCCAGTCAAAGCGATTGCCCACGATATCCAAAATGTCGATTCCTGCTGCGGGTTCGCAAGAACTGTGCGCAGCCCCTTGGCCACATCTGTCCAAGTTATCTCGTGAACGCCCCTTCGGTCATTTTCTGGCATGGCGCGCCACTCAGGTAGTTGCTCTTCGAGCAAAAGAATGCAGTTCGACCATTTTTCAGAATCTCCGCGTTTTTCGGCAAGCAAGGCTTTCCCAGTTTCAAGGGTCTTTTCAAGTTCTTTGTCTCCCACCTTGATCTCCACGTGCGTCTGGTATCCAGCTTCCCACTGAATATACATGTCTGCGCGGTATCTACCTGCTTGAATCTCTCTTTCCACAACGCGGGGTCGCAGAGCTGATTCCGGCACTCCGATTGATCCAAAGACCGTCTTAGACAGCATGTGGCTACTCGAGCTCTCGAGCAAATAAGCAAGCCAGTTTGACCAGTCCTCTTCGCGAGAGATACGCAGCGGGCGAAAGTTTCTCCAGTCACGTTCTGAAGGGTCTTCCGGAAAATACGGTTCCAGAATACTGCGCCATCGGCGCTGCTCGGTAACAATTTGCTCCTGCAACTGCGAATTCAACTGGCGCAGGGGGTTCTCCATGGCCATGAGGGCATTCCAAGAAAATGAAAACTTTGCCATTCTTCTTCCCTCCTGTGCAGCCTAAGCCGGACTACTGGCCGTAGAAATGAGCCTTAGCAATGCTGTGACAATTTTTTATCTTGCAAAATATTGCAAGAATGCCTAATCAGCTCAAGTGCCAGCAGGGTGCACATGACACGATGTCTGCGTCAAGCTTATTTGGCCTTTCTGCCAAAAAAACTTTCTGCGCAATCTTTGAATTAGTTTCTGCCATCCGTGCTCGTTCGTGCAGACCACCGCACCGTAAGGCTCATCTCTGGTGAACGCGAGCAATCCGTCTGGCGCAAAGACCAACCCGATTACCTCGTGCATTCGTACGCACAGCTCGCCGCTCTGGCAGCGCTCACCTGGCCAGGTTTTGTCTCTCAGAAACCGGGACGCACTCTCATCGCCGGTCTTGGCGGTGGCGTGCTCTGCCGCTGGTTCATGCGCCACTTTGCGGGCATGCAGGTGAGCGTCGTCGAACCCGATCGCAATGTCATCGAAATCGCGCGTGAATACTTTGATCTCGACAAACGCGTGTGCGTCTTCGAGCGCGATGGGCGAAGTCATTTTGAGAAGCACAACGCTAAATATGACATCATCGTGCTCGATGCATTCGACAACACTTACATACCTGCCGACATGCTTTCGCTTGAATTTCTGCGGCTCGTGCAGAAACGCCTGAGGCCGGGCGGCGTGCTGATCGCCAACGGCTGGGTCTCGGCAGATTTTAACCTGCATGAAGATGCAACCTATATCGCGGCTTTTGGCAGCGTGTGGGAGCTCAGACGTTCTCCCAACATCGACGGTAACCGAATCATTGTCTGTAACGATGACCTGAAACACAGGGAAGACCTGCGTACCCTGCTGCGCGAACGTGCCCTGCTGCTCGATGAGAGACTAGGGCATCCGACGCAGAACCCGATTCCCGGTGCGAGGCGTATGCTCTCTTACCTTGAAATGACGAATCGCCTCAAATTGACGAAAATCACTGAATCGCCGGCGGCGATTATTCTTACCGACGGCAACGCTGATCGCATGCGCAAGCGGGCGACGTTCGATTACGCGACGGACTGACCAGCAGATCATGCCGACTCATTTTCTTGCTGGGGTGGTGGCGATTGTCTGGCGGGCAGATACTGATTTGTATTTGTTGGTGCGGCGTTCAGCGACGAAAGGTCATGCGGCGGGCAAGTGGTGGGTCGTTACCGGTACGGTGGAAAGTAACGAAGGTTTTCCCGGTGCGCTCGTGCGCGAGGTCCGTGAAGAACTCGGCGCCGAAGTTGCCCAATGGTGCCTGCTTGAAACCACGCATTTCAGCCGCGACGGGGCCGAATGGCTGAGCGCTGCCTTTTTATGCACGCTGGCTGAGCCCGACCGGATCGTGCTCGATGACGAGCACGATGCCTTCGAGTGGGTGCATGCCAGCGAAGTAGAGCAGAGGGTTGTGAACGAAGAATATCCCACTGACTGGATTCTGTCGGCGCTGCGACTTGCCGAGCAGCACAAAGCGCATATCCGTTAAAGAGACGCGTTCAAAGCAGTGTCCTGATCCAGATGCCGAAGCGGCTGGTGTAGCCCACCATCACGTGCGCCACGCTGCCGTCGCCGTTGAGAATGTAAGCCGTGGGGTAGCGATCCACTTTGAACTGCCGCTTAAGCTGCAGATCGCCGGCGTAGATCGGGGTGCTGAGTTTATCCTGGAACGCTTTGAGTTCGGCGACGTCGTCGTAGTCGAGCCCCACGGCGAGCGTCTGCACGCGGTCGCTGCCTTCAAAAAAATTCAGCGCGTCCATACTGGCCTTGCAGACGGCGCACCACGGCGCAAAGAAGTAAAGCACCGTCTTGTTGCCCGAGGCGACGTTGACCTGGTGCTTTTCGCCATTCATACCGGTCAGCTGAAGCGACTTGAGCGGTGCAAGATCAGAAGTGGCAGGCGACTGGAAGTAGTTCACGACAGCTGCAAAAACAAAGAACCCAGCAAGATAGATGAGGCCCCGCCCTGCCTTCAGCAATATTTCTCGCGGCGTAGGTAGGGTCATGGGTATATGATATACATTATCTAAAGGCGCGGCCAGCCAAAGAGCCACGCCAGCTCGAGCGCAAAAACCCAGTAGGCGAAGCGATCCATATTATTCTTCGGGTGGAGTCTCTGAACCGTACCAGGCTTTGAGCCGGGCCTTGCGGTCCTCTTCGAAAACCGAGAGTGGCAGCAGTTGGCGGTACTCTTCGAGAAATTCAAGGCGCTCCATGATAGTCAGCTGCTGCGAGAGGCGAATGTATTCTTCGGAGAGTTCTTGCACAACTTTCATTTCTTTGCCTTCTTAATGGCTTCGAGCGCTGCAATATCTCGAAGGTCTTGCTCGCGGTTAGCCCGGGATTTCATGCGAATCAGGCTATCAATGCTCAATACGGGAATCTTTCCAAAATCTGTCTCAGCCTCGACGACTTCCAGCTTGTGCAGGTCTTCGGTGACGATGATGTCCAGGCTGTCGCGCAGGCGACTGGGATTTCTGAAATTCCATGATATCAGGTTCTTTTCGGTTGTGTACGTCGCCAGATTGCGGTATAATTCTATTGCACTGACCGGCAGCAAGGGTTGCAGACCCCTGGACTTAAGAGCGGTCTCGATGTTCACAAAGTTCTGTTCGCTTAATTCTGTAACTATATCGACATCAAACGTACCGCGGGCAATACCATGCAGAGCAACCGCATAGCCGCCAACTACGGCAAAGGGAATACCGTGCTTGAGAAATAGGTCAGTTACGTCTTTGAGAAACAAGGCGCTACCTGCCGACGCGAGTGCGTCTGATTGGGCGATGATGTAAAGCCAGATTCATATGCACTCAGAAGTCCATTACCTTCAGTTTCAGTGGCTTGGCCATCACATCGAAATCGCGATCACGATGCAGAATGGGTATTCGTGCCTGCAATGCGTACCAGGCGATCAGGCAGTCACTGCTCTTTCTTACCGTGATGCCCTGACGACGCAAAGCTCGATACAGGTCGGCTGCACCTTCGGCTGCTTCATAGGCATCGAACTTCAGACGAGGAATTGTCCGCAGCAGGGATTTGACTTCCCTGTGCTCATTGTTGTCTCGAATGCCCTGCAGTATTTCCTGGTGTACCATTGGACAAATCAATACATTGTCTTCGCTCAATAATATGCTCACTGCATTGGCCACTGCTGAACTGCGCCCGATAAGGTAGTCGATCCACGCTGACGTGTCCACCAGTGTCGGCTGCGACATCAGTCTGTTCGGCGCATCTCGTCCAAATCGCCTTCCCAATGGATTTTGCCCCGCAAATCTAGCAGCGCGAGCCGCTTTTGCCGCCTGACGAGCTCGCGCAGGGCATGATCGATGAGTTCGCGCTTCGTCTTTTTACCCGTCAATTTCATCGCTTCTTTCACGAGCCTGTCATCGAGTACAACATTAGTGCGCATACACATAAAATGACGATTTTATACACATAGTCAAGATTTAATCAAAGTCCTGTGTAATCATCGCCACAGCTGCCGCCACAGCATCAGCGCCGTGGCCTTCAGGCCGATGAAGCGCGTGAGGGGTTCAATAATGCCTGAACGCAGCAGCGCCTGCTGGTCACGGAACGCCTTGAGCTTGTCGGGGTTCCTGATAACGTACGAAACCTGTACGGCATTTGCGCCAAATTCAAACAGCTGCAGCGCGTAGGGAGCTTCACCGGTGTAGCTCAAAACCCCGAAGGTGTTGTTGAGCCGCAGTGCGTAATATGACTTCTTACCGTCGCGGTCTCTGACCGCGAAAATAAATTTCGCGATGCGGCTCGCGCCGCGTATCGGTATCGAAGAGGCGGTCACTTTGCCACCGCCGTCGTTCAGCATGACTGCATCGTCGCGAAGCATGCTGACGAGCCGCTGCAGATCGTTGCCCGTGCAGGCGGCAAGAAATGCTGCGAGCAGCTGCTGCTCGCGCGCGCCGGGGGCGGGTTGTGCCGTGTACTCTTTGCGCAGCGCCTTTTTCGCCCGGTGGAAGATCTGCCGGCAGTGGTCGGCGCTTTTGCGTACTATCGTGGCGATCTCGGTATAATCATAGTCGAAGATCTCACGCAGCACGAACACCGCGCGCTCAACGGGGTTCAGTTTCTCTATTAAAAGAAGGAATGCATAGCTCACGGTCTCGCGTTTTGCCGGGTCTTCATGCGCGAGGTACAGGTCGGGTACAGGTTCGGGCAGCCAGGGGCCGACGTAGAGCTCGCGCTTCTTGCGTGCGCTGCGCAGCAGGTCGAGGCAGAGCCGTGTGACAATGGTCGTCAGCAGCGCTGCCGCAGAGTGAATTTTTTCTGCCGGCAGCTGCGAGAAGCGCAGCCAGGCAT
>CAYOZO010000070.1:0-18116 GCA_964408405.1 uncultured Turneriella sp. | reverse complement strand
AGCTGCGCTCGGTTTCAACATCCTCCTTCGTGGCTGTTTTTCAACAGCCTGCTAGTTAAATACCAGAAAAACCCGTTTTTTTCTCACTGATCCGATGTTTTTTGGTACCTGCATCTTTTCGCGGCTCTTACCTTCCCCTTTTTTCCTTGTCGGGCTGTGCTGAATTATGTCTCATTGTCTGCTGCTATGCGCACGCTACCCGTCATCTGTCTGGCCCTGATTAGCGCAGCGCCCCTTGCCCTTGTTGCGCAGGAAGAAAGCCCGGCCAAAGAGGCGACAGCCAAACCACCTGAAAGCTCCCTAAAAAGTGGCGAGCGGCGCGATACGCTCGACGATTTTGAAAAACAGCTGCAGAGGGAGCTCGAAGGTGCGCCGGACCGGCCCGCAAACGGCGGCGAACAGCCGTCGGTCTTCTGGCAATTTGTCCGTACGCTGATTACGCTTGCGTTTCTGCTGGGTATCTTTTACGCAATCTTCAGGCTCTACAAGTTCAAGCGCGAGCTGCCGACGCAGAATTTCAGCGCGGTGAACAGCATCTACGAATACCCGCTTGGCACAAACCAGCGTCTGCAGATCATTGAGATCGCAGGGCGGCTGATGATTCTCGGCGTCAGCGATAATTCCATTCAACTGATCTCGGAGATCACCGACAAATACACGATCGACCGGATCAAGCTTGACTGCGCCGAAGATAACAAACAACCACGCGCGGATTTCTTGGCAGAACTGTCGCGCGCGATTAAGACGAACCTCAAAGAGCGTTTTGGTAAAAAGACTGGTTCGCAATTTTCTGCTGCGGTTATGCCGGGGCCTGAGGATCTCGAAGCGCAGCGGCAAAGCTCGCTCGAGAGATTGCGCAAACTCAAGTCGGACAAGTTCGACTGGCGGGACAAAGCATGAAGCTGGCAGCGCGTTTTATTCTCATCTCGCTGCTCTTAGGCGGAGCTTATTCTTTGGCAGCTCAACAGGTGCCGATTCCGCGGGTCGATTTCAACATTACCCAGGCCAAGTCGCCGCAACAGGTCGCCCTTTCGCTGCAGATTCTGCTGCTGCTGACCATTCTCTCGCTCGCGCCTGCGATCATACTTATGCTCACTTCGTTCACGAAGATCATCATCGTGTTTGATTTCATGAAGCGCGCACTCAGCCTGCAGAACATGCCCCCCAACCAGGTGATGGTCTCGCTCGCGCTATTTATCACGTTTTTTATCATGGCGCCAACCTTTGATGAGATGAACAAGAAGGCGATCACGCCCTACCTCGATGGCAAGATCAACAATACAGGCTTCTTTAAGGAAGCCGCAGCACCATTACGCAAATTCATGATCAAACAGATCGGCAAAGAGGGCATCAAAGAAATCGCTCTCTTCGTTAGGCTCAGCAAGAGTGAGCGACCCAGGAAGATCGACGATGTGCCAATGCAGGTATTGATACCGGCCTTCATGCTTACCGAAATCAAGAAGGCTTTCATTATCGGCATCTACCTCTTCATTCCGTTTCTGATCATCGACATGGTCGTCGCGAGCGTACTCATGTCTATGGGCATGATGATGCTGCCGCCGGTCATGATCTCGCTCCCCTTCAAGATTATCCTCTTTGTACTGGTAGATGGCTGGAGCTTGCTGACCTACGAAATCGTCAGGAGCTATGGGTAGCCTTCGCAAGCTTACGCTTTAAAGTCTGGATACCTGAAAACTCCGGATCGTGAGCGATAAGTTCTGCCAGTATAGTCTCGGCGCGCGCGATATTTCCGGTACGCAGATGCAGGTCGCTGAGTAGCGCGAGATTTTTGGACATGGGCGTTTCCCGGAGTCGCAGGCGCTCCGACAGGTCAATCGCGCGATGGTAATCGCCGATTCGCCTGAAGCAGACAGCGGCGAAATACACAAATTTCGTGTCTGCCGGCTTCAACCAGAGGTAATCCTGCGCGTAAGAAGCGGCTTTCTCATAGTTTTTTGTCTGGTAGTATATTTGCGCCAGATTCTTGATCGCTTCAGGATAAAAAGCATCGTGCTGCAAATAAGACTCAATCCGCTGGATCGCCTTGCCGGTTGCGCCTGCCTGCAGATCGCGTTTTACCCCCTGCAGCACGCCGCCGTAGTCAAAGGCTCTCACGGCCTTGTGCTCTTCACGGTAACGCTCTATACGCATCAGCGATAGATCGTCCATAATCTCGCCGTGTGATTCAAGTTTTTCCACGATAGCCTTAAGATCGCCCTGCTTTTCCTCAACCAGATGGAGAAACAGCGTCTCATCTTCGTTAATAATTCTGCCGCCATGTTCGTCATGGCCCAAAATAATGTCGTCGCGGCCGTCAGAGCCTACGAACAGCACATCTCCCGGTTCGAGCTGTGTGGTGGCGATATTCAGCGTGCCTTCGACTCCTGTCGTTCCGAGCTTACGCAGCATACGGTCACTGGTAATAAAGCTCGCCTTGCCGTCGCGATAGAGAATCGCGCGAGGATGTTCTGCCAGAATATGGTACATCAGGCCAGTCCTTTCGTCAATCAGGCCAAAAAATCCCGATACCAGCATCGAACCGTCGAAACTCTCAAATACCCGGTGCAGTTCAATAAAGGCGTTCTTGAGCCATCGCTCCGGCGCCAGTTGCCGCATTGCCTCGGTGGCCTGCGTGCGCTCAATAATTGTGTGAAAAACAGATCCCAGGACCAGCGCGCCGCCCGCGCCCTGGATAGATTTTCCCATCGCATCCGCATTGATGAAGGCGATGTAGCGCTTGCCTTCAAGCTCAATGATGTGGGAGATGTTAATGTCGCCGCCGATGTCCTTGTTCCAGTGTCTGAATTCAAATTTTTTCTTCTGCCGTACAAAAGACTCAATGCCAATGAACCGGCTATCGACCTCGTTTACACCCAGCGGCTTCAGCAGCAGCGTGGTGAGAAAGTAATCGCCGTCCTGCTGTGCTTTCAGCGCCTGCACGTCTTTCAAGGTATCTTGCAATTCCTGTGTGCGTTCTTTGACTTTTTCTTCCAGCTGCTCTGCATACTTCTGCAGACGCAGGCGGCCGGCCTTGATGGATCGCGCCATCTTATTGAAACTCTTGGCCATGAAGCCAATTTCATCTTCGACCTGCACTTCTACCCGCGCGTCGAAGTTGTTGTTGTGTATTGCCTTAAGGCCGCCCACCAGCGCATTGATAGGCTTCATGAGCGCGCCGCGAAAAAACAGCGAAAACCCTATGAGAATAAAGAAATAAGCGGAGAAAATAATGCTGACCAGTGGCCACGCATGGCGAGCGATTGCCTCGCGGTACTCGATGTAAGGATAAGCTACTTCGATCACCCGACCTTTCGCTGCATCGATGAACGGATAGGCCACAAAGTGGGCAGGAAGTTTTCCATTATAAAATATTTCTCCGCGATATAATCTCTCGCCTTCTGACCGCCACGGCATGAGCGCGGCAGTCAGCACAGACCGGAATTCCTCTGCGGAAAGTTCCATTGCAGGTTTCGCAGCTTCGGCAAAACCGGGAAAGCGGCCGTCGAGCGCGCGTATCAGAGCTTCTTTCTTTGCTGCAACATCGGCAGGCGACATCTGCCTGAGTTTGGCAGTCTGGTAGAGCTGCTGGCCGCGGAGCGACAGTATTGCGCTGGCAATCTCTGCCCCCGTGCTATAATCCTGCGAAAGAACCTTTTGTTTCAGATACGCCGCCTGTATTGCCGAATACCGGGCTGTCTGCTCAACGAGGCGCAGTGCAGCATCTTTGAGCCCGTCGCCCTTGGGTAGCGCATTGAGCTGCGCCAGTAGGTACGTTGCCTGTAGTTGCTGCAGCAGATTCTGTCTGGATTCGTATGCCGCATCGGGCTCGGAAAGCAGCGTACCGCTTGCATGATCGTAAATTACCTGCAGCGCCGCGCGTTGCGGTAGCTGACCGAGCGCATAACCCTCGCGTGCCTGCCCGTAATGGACTGCATCGTAGCTCGATTCGGCGTCGTTCAGCCAAAAATAGGCCACCGCCTGAAAAATCAGCAGCACAGCGAGGAGCGTAATTCCCGTAATGCGGCCAAGCACCGATGTGCGGTCGCGCGTTACATTGATGTAAACGACAATGGCAAAGAAATAACCGACGAGGTTCAAAATCACTGTGGCCGTCATATAGACCGACCGGGGCAGCAGGTTATCCCGGCTTAAGACCTGCAGCACCGCAGGAGGAATAGTCGCTACGAGAAACGCTGCCGCAATCAGCCAAACTCCCATACGCTGTTCGCCTTTTTCGACAAAGCCGCGCCAGATACCCAAGCCGACAAAGTGAATAAAGTGGAGCAAAATAACGACGCTCACGGCTTTCTGCGCCGGCAGCGAATCGGAATCCCAGAAGTGGCTGTTGAAAAGATAGTAGAGCGGAGCCTTCGCCATGGCGTATGCCAGGTATGCCGTCACCAGCAGGATCGACGCGTGACCGATAATGAGCGTGTAGCGGACGGCGGCTACTGAACGCACCCGGGGAAAAGAGCGGAAGAACGCGGCAACGTGCAGTCCGGCAGCCAGCGCGGTGTAAAAATTCAGCCACCGCGTGTAAAAATTGGGCAGAGTATAGATACTGTGGGTGACAACATAGCTCAGGTTAAAGATGCCCGTAAACACCATCGCAATGGCGAGCTGCGTGCTCGCGGCAGATCGCTCAGAGATGCGAAACAGCAAGAGCACAACGTAACCGAGAAACAGCACAGTAAGCAAGGAACCAATGAAGTAGTAATTCGGGTACAAATCCGGCATTCGCTCTTCTAATCTGCCGGTCGACCATGTAAAGTAAAGATCGGCTTACTCAGGTCTGCTCCCGCCCATTGCCGGGGAGGCAGCACCATAGGTCACTTTCGCAAGGTCTGTCCGTTTTTTACTTCACGGCTTCACCGGCTTTGGGTTTGCTGCTGCATGCCTTTGCATTCGGTTCCTGCCTCGATCTGGCCTGCCCTGATACAATTGTTGTTCGGCGCCGGTTTTGCTGCGCTGATGTTGCTTCTGGCGCACAAAATCAGGCCGCGCATGCACAAAAAGGCCGAGGCACACCCCGATACTTTCGAGTGCGGCATACCCTATGCCGACGACGCGCGGGGGCTCTTTAACGTAAAATTTTATATCGTAGCGATGATCTTCATTGTGTTCGACGTCGAGGCCATCTTTCTGATGCCGTGGGCGGTTTCGTTCAGGGCCTTCAAAGAGGCAGGATTAGGCCTGGTCATGCTCATTGAACTAACCGTCTTTTTGGCCATCCTGTTTATCGGATATTATTATGTGCTAAGAAAAGGTGCCCTAAACTGGGAGGATCCCAATTGATCGCCGAAAAAATCCGTAATCGCTTCACTTACCCGGACACTGCTAATCGCCAGGATCAACCTCCTGTTGAGCGATTAGCCGGTGCATCCGTGCACCCTGGACCGCAGAAAGGCCAGTTTGACCAGAGTTTCATTGTCGGCGCTATCGACGATTTTGTCACCTGGGGGCAATCGTACTCGCTGTGGCCTTTCCCGTTCGCGACCGCCTGCTGCGGGATTGAATACATGGCGACCAGCGCCTCGGATTTTGATATTGCGCGTTTCGGCGCAGAACGTCCTTCCTTTTCGCCCCGCCAGGCGGACATGATTCTGGTACTGGGCACGATTACCTACAAAATGGCACCGGTGCTGCGCAATATCTACGAGCAGCTGGCCGAACCGCGCTACGTTGTTTCGGTCGGCGCCTGTGCCTCTTCCGGCGGTATGTTCCATACCTACGCGGTTCTGCAAGGCATCGACCGCATTATGCCGGTTGACGTGTATGTCCCCGGTTGTCCACCGCGCCCCGAGGCTATACTCGAGGCAGTCATGCAGCTGCAGAAAAAACTGCGGTCGCAAAGCATCGAAGAGCGGCGCGAAGAAATTCGCCAAAAGCTGAAGTTAATTGAAGAAAAAAATCGTCCAATTATCGTAGAATAAAGAGAAGGAGCTCAAGCGTTATGGGTCACCCGTACTACGACATCCAGGATTCGCGCCGCATCTTCGGCAGCGAGGTGGAGCTCATGAAATTTCTCAAGACGCTGCTCATCAAAGACTACAAGATCTACGAAATGCAGAATGAGCAGGGCACCCTGGTACCCTACCATGCGCATTCGTTTGCCGAAACCATCCTGGTGCTTGAGGGTATGGTGCGGATGATCATCGAAGAAGATATAGTTGATCTCTACCCCGGACAAATGGTCACCATACAGCCTTATGCGATTCACCTCGCTGCCTTCCCCAACGAGGGCGGAGCGAGGTTCTACCTGCTCTTTGCCGAAAAGGGCAAAGAAAATATTTTTCCGAAAAAAGACTAACAGGCTCCCGAACAAGCAGCGGGAAGTAACTACAGAACACACAGCCGAAGCTGAAGCGGATTAACGGGGCAACCCTTCCAACAACAGCATCTCTGCGGCTGTGGCTTTGTACGGTCGCTTGACCGCTTCGGGCGCATCGCGCTGCAGATTTGCCAGCAGGCGTTCGGCATCGGAGTCTTTGCCTTTGAGGCGAATGACCTCTTCCAGTAACAGGCGCGTATCGTAAAACCGCCGCTCCGCCAGGCGTACTTCGATCAACGGCCAGATATAGCGCGTATCGTCGCCGAACAGCCAGTAGAGCGTTTGTGCCGACTGCGCCTGCTTTTCACGATCGCGCAGCTGCCGGCTGATGCGATAGAGCGCCAGATACCCCGGCTCACGATCAGGGTGTGTATTGCGGTAATCCCAAAAGCACTCATATGCCTGGCGGAGCTTCTTCTGCCGCTCCAAAAGCTCGCACTCTTCGGCTTTTTTTCCCGCTGTTTGAGGTTCAATAGCAGCTAAAACATCCTTAGCCTGTCCGCGCTCGTATAGCCTTGCCAGTACCACAGCGTAGCGTATGTGCGTTTGTGCATCGCTTTTGTCTGCGGCAAAGTACGCCGCAAGGTAATCGCGCGCTTTTGGCCACTGCCCGCGTGCTTCAAAGTAGTTGCCCAGGTAGGCAAGCGCGTTCTTTTGCGTGTAACCGTGTGCGATCGCCCGTTCGTACATGTTTGCTGCCTCATCGTGCCGACCCAGCGCCGCAAGCGATTCGGCCGCAAGTATTTCTGCTTCGAGTCTTGTTCTCATCCGCGCTGCATCTTCGGCAGCGGTCATCTCGAGCACAACGCGCAGCGAATCGAGGGTATTGAGAAACCGGCGGCGCTCGAAATGTTCGCGCGCACGCTCGAGAAAATCTTCAGGGGTTACGGGCTGCGCGGGCAATGAAAGGCCGGCGCAGTAAATGAGCAGCAGAAAATACCGCAGCCGCGGCACTTTCACCGGCATATCAGAACCTCATGCCAAACGAGAGCATTGCACCAATGGCATGGTTACGCTCTGAGCCGGGCGTCGCTTCAAAAAAGATCTGCTCGCGAAAAACGTAGCGGTTCTTGATCATTTGCGCGGCAAAGAGCGTGATAAGGAATGAATTGTTGCGGTACGAAGAGAAAGCATTACCTGTCGTCGCTCCGCTGGTATTGAGCCCAAAATAGCCCTGGCCGTTGCCGAACGATGTTAAGTTGGTATTGTTCGTATTCTGGAAGTAGAGGCGCTGTGTCAGCAGGAAGCCCCAGGTTGTGCCGATCTTGTCGAATTCGCGCTGCAGCTTACCGAATTCCATACCGACGGAGAAGTCGTAGGTACCAAAATAGTGCCCTACCGCATCGGTGCCGGTCACCGGCTTGTATTCGGTGATGTAAACTTCGTCGATGACAACTTTCACAATGATATCGGTGAATGGTCCCTTGCTGATGGGCTGCTTTTCATCGATTACCGAGCCCAGACTTAGGCGCAGGTTGCGGCGGTATTCAAGATCGATTTTGGCGACGTCGAACGCATTGCTTTTGGGCTCTGCGGTCGCATCGCGAAAAAGGTAGCGCGGATAAATACGCAGTATGAAGAATGTCAGCTCGTCGCGGCCCCCCATAAAAAGTCCGAACTTGGTATCCGAAAGCGAAGTATAATCGGTGTTTTGGATAAAGCTTGTGGCCTCGCCGGGCACAGTACTGTTTGCGACATTCAGCTGGCTAAAAAGAATACCTGCGCCGAAAAAGAAGTACTTGAAATTGTACTGCATCTCAATTTTCTGCGAACCCGCATAAAATGTCGGCTGCAGAATGCCGTAGTACGGCGTCTGGCCATTGAGCCTGAAGGTCAGTTCGCGTAACGGGTTGAACTCCGCATAAGCGCCCGCAGGTGTTGTCGTCACACCCGCAGTGCGGTACAAGTTGAGAGCTGTGGATTGCTTGTCGATTGCGCCAATCACCGAACCAAAAAAGCCGACTTCAGCGATGACCTCTGGCCGCGCTTCGCAGTTAGGGTTGGTCGCCGGATCGCCGGTGAGATCGTTACGGGCATCATATATTTTCTGCTCGGCGAGCTTTGCATAGGCATCGGGCAGCCATTTCTGCACGGGCATATTGCGCGGGTCGAGCTTCAGGACCGTTTCGCCGGAGAATACAGCATCCTTATAGAGTCCCATTTGGTATTGCATGCGGCCCAGGCTCTGCCACGAGACCACCTGCTGCGGATTGCGCGCAACAGCTTTCTGGTAATTTTCGAGAGCGCGCGCCTTGTCGCCAGCTAGTTCGTAAGTATAGGCGATGTTGTGGTACGAACGCGCCGCGCGCGTGTCGTCAAGGATGATGGCCTTTTGGAAACGATCTGCTGCATCGAGGTAGCGTGCGTCGTTAGAGAGATCAATCCCTTCCCAGTTCAGGCGATCGACCTCGGCCGCGAGGTCTTTGCTGCTGGTTTTCTGCGCCTGCGCCGTAAGCGAGAAAGGCACGGATAGCGAAAGAAGCAGGGAAACATACGCATAGCTGAGGTTTTTCATATCTGATTAGACGCCCTTTATCTTTGACTATCGACCTAACACGCGGGAATTTTGAGCGTAACAGGCTTCTGCCAACAACAATCAAGCAAATCTGCTCAGGGCTGCGGGGGAGTTTTTTCAGCGGAGAGCTTCTGCGACAGCGCCTGCAGCTTTTGCGAAAGTTCTTCTACGCTCTGCCTCGCCATGGGGTCAACCTGCTCCAGGTACTGCTGTATCTGCCGGCTGATCTGAGTGGCGCGGGCTTCGTAATCGCGTATTGCCTGCACCGAGCGCTCTATCAGGTCTTCCAGTTTTTCACCCGTGTTCTCGATGGCCTTCGATTCGCTGATGCGCCGGTTCAGCGCCTGGATGTCATTTTCGAGCACGGTAAGGCCATGGCGCACCTCTTCGGTGACCGAAATCAGAGTCTGAATGCCGGTGCGCAGAGCCTTCTTGAGTGTCTCTTCCATGGCGGCGAAAAACGTGATCTGCATGAAGAGTCTGCCTTTTTTCGTAATGGCTTTCAGCTCCTCTTCGGCGGCGGGCCGGTCTTCGACAACGTTAAAAACCGACAACAGCCGGGTCACTTCAAAAATGCTGCGGATTTGCGGGTTGAGGCCGCAGAGCACAATTTTGGTTCCGTCGGTCTTGCGCGCCATACTCACAAAGCTCACGAGAACACCAATGCCCGACGAATCGACGAACGCAAGTTCGCTCAGATCCAATAGGAAGCGTTTAACTCCCGATTCGAGCTGTTTTACCAGGTTTACCCTGAATTCGGGCGCCGAGAACATATTGAGATCCCCCGAGAGGGTAACCAGGCAATGGGAGCCCTCATCCTTAAAATCAAAGGTCAGTCCTTTACCGTTTGCGCCCATCAGGCGTGCCGTCTCACGAACGGACACAATGAGTCAAGTGGTTCGATGGCAGCACGCAATGGCGCCGCAGAGCCCTACTTACGGAATTCTTTTTCAAAGAGCTCTTTCTCGACTGCGGCACAGAGTATATGACCGATGAGGATATGCGTTTCCTGAATGCGGGGGGTCTCGTCCGAAGGTACGCAGATACAGTAGTCAACCATATCCTTCATCTTGCCGCCGCTGCGACCGGTTAGGCCAACCGTCCTGATACCCATTTTCTTGGCTGATTCCAGTGACTTGAGCACGTTCTTTGAATTACCCGAGGTCGAAATGGCGATATAGATATCGCCGGCCGCACCGTTCGCCTCGAGCTGGCGCGAAAAAAGCAGCTCGTAGCCGTAGTCATTGCCGATAGCAGTAAGCGCCGAAGTGTCTGTGGTGAGCGCGATCGATGCCAGAGCAGGCCGGTCAAAATAAAACCGACTAACAAACTCCGCCGCGATGTGCTGCGCGTCTGCCGCGCTGCCACCGTTGCCGGCGATGAGTGTCTTCTTGCCCGCACGGTAGGCCGCAATCAGCTCAGAGGCAACGCGGTTCATCAGTTCAATATTCGCCTCGTCTGAGAGAAAGGCCTCTTTGACAGCGATCGAGTCCCTGACCTGACCGCGGATGTAATCTTTCATGCAAGAGCAATGTACTAAAGAGACTTCAGAGCGAAAAGCCTTTTGAATTCTTCCGGCAACGGGGCCTCGACCGAAACCTCGCTGCCATCTTCTTCGCGGAATGCCAGGCGGTAAGCGTGTAGCATCAGCCGACCACCCGGCGCCGCAGCGCCTGTGCCCCTGCTCGCACCGATGGCATCCGTGCCAGCTCGCAGCCCGGCACCTCCTATGCCAGGGTACAGCCTATCCCCAACGATCGGCAAGCCGTATTCGCTTAAGTGCACGCGCAGCTGGTGTGTCCGCCCGGTCACGGGCACACACCGGATGAGCGCGAGATCACCCCGCTGCTCGAGTAGCTCGAAACGACTATATGCAAACGACCCTTCGCTGTCGGGTTTACCGAGCCTGCGCGTTGAGGCATAGCGGTTCTTCTTTTTTTCTGCGCGTACCAGCTGGTCTCTGACTTCCCAAACCTTAGGGGGAGCTTTAGCACTCACGTGTACGACCGCCAGGTACTCTTTTTTCACCAGGTGTTCCTGAAACAACTGCGAGACAAAACCATTGCGCGCCGGATCAGTGGTGAAGAGTATGCAACCCGAAGTCTGAGCATCGAGTCGGTGGTGAATGCCTAGGTACATGGTCGCCGGCAAAGAGCGCGTCCTGCGCGCCGGCGACTCTGGGGCATCCTGCCCTTGAGATGTACCAGGTGAACGCTGGACACGAAGTCCATCCGTGCGTTCACCAAGGTACAGGGTCGCCGGCGAAGAGCGCGTCCTGCGCGCCGGCGACTCTGGGGCATCCTGCCCTTGAGATGTACCAGGTGAACGCTGGACACGAAGTCCATCCGTGCGTTCACCAAGCAGAACCTGCAACGCTGCAATCAGATTATGCCGCGCGTCGTCGAGCGTCGCCACGGTCGGCAGGCCCGCAGGCTTGTTCACCACCAAAAGACCATTGCGCTCGTAGAGGATACAATCTTTGTTGAGTATCACCGGAGCCCTATCGATTTTTTTCACACGCTCCGCATCGTATTCGACTCTGACCTCGGTTCCTGCCCAAACGGGTTTTGAAGCAATGCGGCAACGGCTGCCGGCAAGATATGCCGCACCCGCCATCACCAGTTTACGCGCCATCGCCTTGGAAACTCCGCCTCCTACCTGCTCGTTGAGCAGCTGGTGCACGACCTTGTCGAAACGTTCTTTATGCAAAGTCTGCGGCGCGTTGAAGCGATAGGTTGCCAAAGTGCTTACCGCGTAAGTTTCGCTTCAATGGCCGTCCAATCCACCCCGCCGGCCGCAGTCTGGTGGTACTCGAGCAGCGCCGCGACGAGACGGCCCGCAGCAACGCCCGAACCGTTGATGGTATGTACATACTCATTCTTACCTGTCTCAGGATTTTTGTAGCGGATCTTCGCGCGGCGCGCCTGAAAGTCCTTGAAGTTCGAGCAAGAAGAGATTTCGAGCCAGCGGTTAAGGCCCGGCATCCAGACTTCCAGGTCGTAAGTGATCGACGCGGTAAATCCCATATCGCCAGAACAGAGACTGAGCACACGATAGGTGAGTCCCAGCCGTTTAAGAACCTCTTCAGCATCGGCAGTGAGCCTTTGCCATTCACTTTCTGAATCCTGCGGCCGGACAAATTTAACGAGTTCGACCTTGTAGAATTGGTGCACCCGTACGAGCCCGCGCGTGTCTTTGCCCGCGCTGCCCGCTTCGCGGCGAAAGCAGGGAGTAAACGCGCTGAGGCAGATCGGCAACTGCTCTGCGGGAAGAATTTCATCGGCGTATATATTTGTGAGCGGAACTTCTCCGGTGGGGATCAGCGAGAGACCGTCTTTCTCCATGCGGTAGTACTCGTCCACAAACTTGGGGAATTGCCCCGTACCGTACATACACTCGTCTTTGACAAGCAGCGGAATGTTGCGTTCTTTGTAGCCGGCTTCAGCGTGCAGGTCGAGCATAAAGTTAGCCAGCCTGCGTTCGAGGCGCGCAATTTGTTCGTTATAGATATAGAATCGCGTTCCGGCAATTTTTACGCCGCGCTCAAAATCAACGAGTCCCTCTGCTTCGGCAATTTCATAGTGGGGTTTCGGCTGGAAAGTGAACTGCGGAATTTCACCGACAGTGCGCACAACCACATTCGCCGTCTCGTCTTTTCCTGCCGGCACCTTCTCGTCGAGCAGGTTTGGCAGCCGCGCGAGCAGGTTTTGAAAACGTTCCTCGACTTCTGATTCTCTCTCTTTTAATTCCTTCAGTTTGTCGGCGACCTCTTTCATTTTTTCACGCAGCGCATCGAACTCTGCCTGTCTGCCCTGCGCTTTTAATTCGCCGAGTTTTTTTGACTGTACGTTGCGTTCGTTGGCAAGCGCTTCGGTTTCGCGTATCACACTGAGCCGCTCGCGTGAAACAGAGACCAGGCTTTCTGAAGATGCGGTATCGCCGCGTTTTCTGAGACTTTCCACCACGCGCGCAATCCCCTCTTCCGTTTTCAGCAACTGGAAATCAATCATGGGTTAGCCCGCAATACGAAGACAAGGCGAAAATTATTTCAGGCAGCGTGTCAGCTGGTAAAGCAGAAGTGCGGCCAGACGGCGGGCAAAATGCCCGCCGGAGCGTTCACGGTAACGATTTCCGGCGTAACGCCTCTCGGCGACGCGTTCCGCAAGCGATCTGCAGAGAAGAGCGGCAGTCTCAGGGACAACCTTTTCGACATCTTCAAACGATGTGGTGACGACTCCGTAGCGTTCGTAAACCAGCGCAAGCAAACTATAGAAAGCCGCAAGGTCTGCATCGCTCGGCGCGAAAAGCGCGAGCGAGCGGTGCAGCGTATGGTCTGAGGCAAGCCTGCCATAAGCTGCGAGATCGGCATTTTCTGCCCAGCGAAAAAAATCGCCACGATGTACTGCACGCTCTTTTGCCAGACAGTCATAGGCCTGGCAGATACCCTCTCCGTAGAAAGAAAAATTCTGCGGGTGCGCAAGCAAGCCTATCTGTGGATGAGGTGACCCCATTGGGTGCAGCAGGCAGCCCATTTGTTGGTTTTTAATAAAACCAACAAATGGGCAAACATACGTGTCTTCGCGCACACTTCTTGGCAGTGTTACGCTTTCGCGCCGTTTTCTGAAGCTTACGATACTTTCACTCTTTGCAAGATCGAGCGCCATAAACTGCCTGGTATTTTCCTCAAGCCACTGCCTGCGCTCAGCCGCTGTCATTTGCAGATTGTATATGCCGCAGCAGGCGCTGCACGAAAACTTCTCGCTCATGCAGGCGTTTGCCGGTATATCAGAATCTGGCATGGTTGCTGTAAGCGCATGGCTGGCAGCGAGTACGGCAAGAACAAAAGTTTCCTCATGGATTCGATTGACGCCGGGAAGCCAATCACTTGTAACTGGCCATGACTCCGGATCGCATGAAACTCCCCCTTGTCCTGCTTTTGCTGGCAGGATGCGCTGCAGCGGGCACGCTGTTTGCGCGCAGCCTCGTAGTCGATAAGCCAGCTTATCTGTCGGCGCTCGAAAACTCCGTCCTGGATGAATTGAACCTCGCACGCACCAACCCGCAGACCTATGCGAAAATACTCGAAGACTACCGCAGCCAGTTCCAGGGCAGGCTCGTGAAGCGCCCGGGTAAGATAGATCTCATGACCGTTGAGGGAACGGCAGCAGTCGATGAGGCAATCCGTGAACTGAAGGCACGTAAGCCGATGCAGGGATTTCGTATTTCGCGGGGCATGTCGCTCGCAGCTCAGGACCATGTAAGAGATACAGGACCTAAAGGCTCAACCGGTCATAGCGGCAGCGATGGCTCAAGACCTTTCGACCGGATGAACCGGCACGGCAGGTGGCTGCGCTCAGCGGGCGAGAACATCAGTTACGGCAACGATGATGGCCGCCAGGTGATTATTCAGCTCATCGTCGATGATGGCGTTTCAGGTCGCGGCCACCGTAAGCATATCTACAACCCTGCATTTGAAGTCGTGGGTATTGCCTGCGGCCCGCACAAGGTTTACGGAACCATGTGCGTGCAGACCTTCGCGGGCGACTACCAGGAAAAATAGCAGCGAGCTTAATCTACTCAACTTTGCAGTAGTCGAGCAGGCCCTGCTTGCCGCCCTCGCGACCATAGCCGGACTCCTTGTAACCGCCAAATGGCGATGCCGGATCAAATTTGTTGAAGGTATTGATCCAGACGACGCCTGCGCGCATCGCGTTCGCCATCTTCATCGCTTTAGCTCCCTTATCGGTCCAGATGCCCGCCGAGAGGCCGTATTGAGTATTGTTTGCTTTCTCAATTGCTTCTTCGGGCGTACGAAAGGTCATGACCGACAGCACCGGCCCGAAAATTTCTTCGCGCGCGATGCGGCTTGAGGGCGTGACATTGGTGAAGAACGTCGGCTGGTACCAAAAGCCCTTCTCGGGGAGCTTCCCCTGCTTCTGGTGCATGACCGCCCCTTCGGCAACTCCCGAATCGGCCAGCTCACAGATCTTATTGAGCTGCATCTTTGAGTTAATAGCGCCGATATCGGTATTCTTGTCGAGCGGGTTGCCGACACGCAACGTCTGTAAACGGCGAAACAGTTTTTTCACCACCAGATCATGGATGGATTCCTGCACGAGCAGGCGACTGCCGGCACAACATACATGGCCCTGGTTAAAGTAGATGCCGTTAACGATGCCCTCGACTGCCTGGTCAAGCGCGGCATCTTC
The DNA here is from genome assembly GCA_964408405.1 of uncultured Turneriella sp. Classification (GTDB taxonomy): domain Bacteria; phylum Spirochaetota; class Leptospiria; order Turneriellales; family Turneriellaceae; genus Turneriella. The sequence goes on along the minus strand of CAYOZO010000070.1, from coordinate 3,061 downwards.
AAAGATGATATTCGCAGCCTTGCCTCCGAGTTCAAGCGTCATCTTCTTGCCCGAACCAGCAAGCGCCTGCTGTATTCTTTTTCCCACCAGTGTCGATCCGGTAAAAGCTACCTTATTGACGTCGCTGTGTGCAACCACCGCAGCGCCGGTTGCGCCCGCGCCGGTTACGATGTTCACCACGCCATCGGGCAACTCAGCCTCCTGCAGAATCTGCGCGAGAAAAAGCGAAGTAAGCGGTGTTGTTTCAGCCGGCTTAAGCACAACCGTGTTTCCACAGGCAAGCGCCGGAGCAAGCTTCCAGGCAGCCATGAGCAGCGGAAAATTCCACGGAATAACCTGCCCTGCGACGCCGAGCGGGCTCAGCTTGCGACCCGGAAACGCATAGTCGAGTTTGTCGGCCCAGCCTGCGTAATAGAAAAAATGCGCAGCCGCAAGAGGAACATCGACATCGCGCGACTCGCGGATGGGTTTGCCTCCATCCAGCGATTCGAGCACCGCCAGTTCGCGCGCACGATCCTGTATGAGGCGCGCTATACGGTAAATGTATTTAGCCCGCTCCTTGCCGGGCATCTTTGACCATACTTTGTTGTAGGCGGCACGCGCGGCCTTAACTGCCGCATCCACGTCAGCTTCGCCTGCTTCGGCGACTTCGGCAAGTTTCTGCTCGTTTGCCGGATTGATTGTTGGAAAATACTTACCGCTGCGAGGCGCAACAAACTTGCCATTGATAAAGAGGTTATACCTGGGCGCGATCTTGACGATCGAGGCAGATTCGAGGCTCTCAGAATACTCCCAAGCTTTGCCAAACTGGATGATATCGCCCGATACCCCCTTTGCCGAGACGACCGCCGTCGTCTTTTTTGCGGCGGGCACAGATTTTCTTTTGGGTTTCGCTGGCATATTACCTCAGGTTCTTGTTCTTGTCAACGGGCAGGTCAGGCAGGTTCAGAGCATCTATCGCTTCGTGCAAAAACATCACGGTAAAGCGTGCCGTCTCCCGCACCGATTTGCCCTGAAAGTAGTTTGAAGCTTCAAGCCTTGTATCAATCTGGATATGGTCATCTTTGTTGAAGCACTTTGGTCCATTAGCCTGTATATCTTCATAAATCGCCTTCCAGAACTCATACAGCTTTTTCAGGAACGCTCCGCCGTCGAACATGAACTGCCGCTGCTGCCGGGTCCGCATATCCTTGAGTTGCGCCTTCGAGTCTTCGCGCACCGCCCGGGGAATATCTTCGATGGTTTCGCAGAGTATTTTCATCTGCCGCTTGAGCCCTTCGAGTACCGTGAAATGGCTGTCACGCTCGGCAGAAAGAGCAAAATCGAGTTTAATTTTGCCCAATGCAGGGTAGAAGGTATTTTCCCATGCGGTGAGCACGCTGCCGAGCACGTTGATCTCCAATTCATCGGAATTCGGAGAGATACGGTTCATGGGCATCTTGCCGAGCGTCGGATAACTCTGCCCAATGTCTTCGATCGTCTTTTTTCTGCCATATGATGCCTGCGGCTGTACTGCGCTCTGCAGAAATTTCTCGGCAGCGCCTCCGGGAGCAATAGATTCCATCTTATCGCGGATTTTTTTGAGCTCAATCTTCGCCTTGTTCAATTGCTCTGGATTACGCGAAGTGCGTATGATGCCCTCGTATTGCCGGGACAGTTTCTGCAGCGTCAGGAGCTCATTCTGCTGCGCTTCGGTTAGAGACATAGTTTACTTGGATGTGTGCGGCGGCGTATGTGTAAAGCAAATTCACTCCTGACCAGTAGGCAGGGGTAGGTTTAAACCTACCCCTGCCTACTGGTCGAAAAGATCGCGGAATTCGGCAAAGACGATGGCTGCATCGCGCGGGCCGGGCGCTGCTTCGGGATGGTACTGTACGCTCAAAACTTTGCGTTTATCGTTTATCAGCCTAAATCCCTCTGCGCTCAGATCGTTGGCGTTGTTTTCAAATTTCGCGCCGGCCGATGTGACCTTGCGCAGCGACTCTTCGTCAACCGCGAACCCGTGGTTCTGCGAGGTGATAATGACCTGCTTGCGGTAGTCTGCCTTAACAGGCTGGTTGCCGCCATGGTGGCCAAACTTGAGTTTATACGTTTTTGCCCCCAGCGCGTGCGCAATCATCTGGTGCCCCAGGCAGATGCCCAGGCAGGGCTTGCCGGTGTCCAGCAGACGGCGGATGTTGCGAATGCCACTTTCGACCACTGCCGGATCGCCCGGTCCGTTACTGAAGAAGAAACCTGCGTAATCGCTTTCGCGGAAATCCTGCTGGCTTTCGAGCGGAGTATCGCCCGCAAATACCCGTGGCATGAAACCTTGAGCTATGAGCTCGCGCAGTATGTTGTACTTGATGCCAAAGTCGAGTACAGCAATAGGCCGTAGCGAAGTGGGATCAATATTTTTTTCCCGGAGGTAGGCCGCGACAAACGCATTGGCCTCCCTGCCATCGAAATCGTTGACGAGGTTCAAACCGTCCATCGAGGGCTGCGCAGCCACCCTGCGCGCCAGTTCGGATACATCAGCCCCTTCGGCTGAAAAGATGCCCGCCGTCTGCGCTCCCCCTTCTCTGATCTTACGCACAACTGCGCGCGTATCGACGCCCGTTATACCCGTCACGTTTTGCACACGCAGAAAGTCATCTACGGTCGCGGTTGAGCGGAAGTTGCTGGGTATTTCGCAGAGGTCGCGCACCACAACACCAGAGAGCCAGACGCGCGACGATTCAAAATCTGTGGGGTTAACGCCATAATTACCAAATGAAGGATACGTGAAACAGACGATCTGGCCACGATAACTCGGGTCGGTCAGAATTTCCTGGTACCCAGACATGGCGGTCTGAAAAACCGCCTCGCCGAATGAACCTGTCTTTGCCGGCTCTGTGCCAAACAGGCTGCCGCGAAAATGAGCGCCGTCGGCGAAGACGAGAAGCCCCGGACGCGCTACGCTCACGCCGGCAAACTGCAGAAGCGACTCGCGCAGGAAAGCACAAAGAGACGAAGCACAGAGCTAAGGAGCCTGTGCGCCAACTAGCCGGAGCGATTTTTCGCGCAAGCCGCGTCCGCTAAT
>CAYOZO010000069.1:0-18507 GCA_964408405.1 uncultured Turneriella sp. | reverse complement strand
GCGGACGCGGTTTGCGCTAAAAATCGCTCCGGCAAGTTGGCGCACAGGCTCGAAAAGACTCTGAAATTTCCCCTGAATTGACGGGCTGTTTCGGAATCGCAAACTGCCGGGTATGCCATCTATTTCGATCAGCCGCGAGTCGGATACCCGGGTTAAGGCTGACATCACAGTAAACGCTGAAGAAATAAAGCCCGCTGAAGAGCAGGCAATCCGTAAGGTAGGAGCAAAAGCGGAAATCAAAGGTTTCCGCAAAGGCAAGGCCCCGGCGCACCTGATCAGGGCAAAATTCGCTCCCGACATCCGCCTAGAAACGCTGTTTGCGCTCGTCGATAACCACCTGGCAGATGTTGAGAAGAAAATGGAAGAGCGGGTTTATCGCCTAGTACGCATCGAGGACGTGCAGGAAAAAGGCGACAAAATGTCGTTTGCCGTAAAGCTCGATCTTTTCCCGTATGTCAAGGTCGGTAAGCTCAAAGTCGCGCAACTGACGCGCCATATACCCGCGATCGATGACGCAGACATAGAACAGGAAATTCACGATCGCCTGCTGCGCTATGCCGAGTTTATTGAAGCAGGCGAAGGCGCCACTGCCGAAAAAAACGACAAGCTGACAGTCGATTTTGAAATCTGGATCGACGATGTGCCAAGCGGCGACGTCAACAAAGACTTCCAGTTCGATCTGGGTTCAGGCTCGCTCAGCCGCGAACTCGAACAGCAGATCATCGACAAAAAGGGTAAAGTCGGTGAGGAGTTCAAACTCCGCAAAGATATGCCGGCTCAGGAAGACGGCAAGACCCGTTCATACGAAATCATTGCTACCATCAAAAAGATCTCCAAACCCAAACTGCCAGAGCTTACGGACGCATTCGTAGCTGAGAAATTTCGCGGCTCGAATACCGTAGCAGAATTTCGCAACAAGGTGCGGGACGATCTGGAAAAGCGCTTTGAGGTAGCGCTGATCCGCGCGGAAACCGACAAAGCGCTCAAGACTCTGGAAGAAAACGCGCAGTTTTTCCTCTCCGAAAGTTTTATTGACCAGAAGCTCGAAGAGTTCCTTGACAACCGCAGGATCGAGCGCGACAGCCTGACACCACCACAGCTGGAGAGCTTGCGCAAGGCGCTCGGCGACCGTGAAAAACCGGGCCTGCTCATGCGACAGCTCATAAACGACGCAGAAAAAAACTTCCAGAAAAAAAACAAGACGGAGCTTACCTACATCGAAGCTTTCCGGAAATACGTTCACGAGGAAATCACGCGTTTCGAAGGCGCTGGAGAACGCGCAGAGACACTGATCAAAGAACTCGATCGCGTAATCGACGCGATGATCTCTGGCGAAACGAACCACTCGCCGTGGGAATCGCTGATATCGTCTTATCTGACCGTCTTCAGCCGGGACTTCCTATTCAAATATTTCGACGACGAAGGCATTGTCAAAAAAGGCAAAAAGTTGACCTACAAAGAGCTTGCTGAACTGTTGGCGAAAAATGCACCCGAATAAAGGAATGCTTACCTTCCCGAATCTGCGAGTAAGACGCTTCGCTCTGGGTTTCTCACTGGCGCTGGTATCTGCCCTGACAGCCGAAACCGGCAGGCAAAGTAGCTGGCAGATCGTGGCCGAGCGGGCTCAGGCTATGCTGGAGAAGACCGAAGTCGAAATCGACAACCGACTGATACAGACCTACCAGGGTTATCCCGGAGTCTGGATTAGCAGCGGCGCCAACGTAGCCTTGGGCAAGGTTTGCCGTGAAAAGATCTGCGACGAAAAACTTTTCCGCGTGATCAACGAAATTCCTGCGGACCACAAATACCTGCGCCGTTCGGGGCTGTTCTTTTTGCCGTACACGCAGGAGCAAATGCAGGCTTTCAAGGAATCGGGTGTTGAACGCCTGAAGCTCCAACTCAAAAAGGGCGAGTACTTATGGCCAATCATGGGCCTGCGCGTCACGAGCCGCGTCGGTACGCGCTGGGGCAAGCTGCATGGCGGAATCGACGTGGCGGCTGCGCGCGGCAGCATTGTCGTGGGCGCGACGGATGGCACAGTGATGCTTGTCGGCGACCAGGGAGCTTATGGCCACTGTGTTTTTGTTGAAAACCATGACGGAACCGTGGCGTGGTATGCCCACCTGACTGAATCCGTCGTCAAGGTGGGTGACAAGATTGTGCGCGGACAGATTGTCGGCGTCTCGGGCAATACGGGACGTTCTACCGGCCCGCACCTGCACTTTGAAATGCGCACGCAGCAGGGCATCGTACTCGACCCGGAACATTTTTTCTTCCTTCCCTATGAAGAACACCTGAAGCAGGCAATGCAGCACGAAAGCGAGCTCGGGAGCAAGGCAAAACCCGTCGGCAAGTTCTGACATGGCAGGCCTTCGCGCATACCTCAGAGAGCGCCCGCGCCGGAACCGAAGCTCTGCAGGCGTACGCGCGCTTGTCAGCGAAACAAGAGTAGACGTCGCAAAGCTCATCGAACCGCTCTTTCTGATCGATGGCGCGGAACGCAGCGAAGAAATAGCTTCGATGCCGGGGATATTCCGCTTCACCGAAGACAAGGCACTCAGACATGTCGAGGCATCGATGAAACTCGGCATTCGCAGCTTCATTCTGTTTCCGGCAGTCGAAGATGCGCTCAAGGATCCTGTGGGATCTTACTCGTATAACCCCAAAAATTTCTACCTGCGTATTATCCGTAGACTCAAGAGAGAATTTCCCGAATCAGTACTGATCTCTGACGTCGCGCTCGATCCCTATTCTTCCGATGGCCACGACGGCATTGTGCGCGACGGCCGTATCGTGAACGACGAGACTCTCGAGGTATTGGGCAGAATGTCGCTGTCGCAGGCAGAGGCCGGAATCGATATACTTGGCCCCTCGGACATGATGGACGGTCGCGTGGGCTACCTGCGCGATGCGCTCGACAGCGGTGGCTTTACCGATGTGGGTATCATGTCGTATTGTGCCAAGTACGCAAGCGCCTTCTACGGCCCGTTTCGTGACGCGCTCTCCTCTGCTCCTAAATTTGGCGATAAAAAGACCTACCAGATGGATCCGGCGAATGCGCTTGAGGCGTTGCGCGAGGCAAGACTGGACACTGCCGAGGGGGCAGATTTTCTGATGGTTAAACCAGCGCTCGCCTACCTCGATGTTATTCGTCGCATCAAAGATGCCTCAGACCTGCCTGTCGTTTGCTACAACGTAAGCGGCGAATACGCGATGCTCAAAGCCGCTGCAGAAAAAGGCTGGGTGAACGGCGAGCGGGCGCGCGACGAGATGCTGTTGTCCTTTTTCCGCGCGGGTGCGGATGCAGTGATTACCTATTTTGCTCACGAGTTCGCCGGGGCACACCCCTCCCCCGGCCCCTCCCCTTATTAAGGGGAGGGGTGCCGTAGGCGGGGTGGGGTCGAATGAGCGATTACGTAAAAACCGTCTTCTGGCAGATTGAAATCACGGCGCCTAAAGAATACGCAGCGGAGATTGAAGAGTTTTTTTTAAGGTCAGGCGCACAGAGCACCTTTGAGCTCCTCTACGCCGAGGGTGTAACTGCCAATCTCGTGGAAGACAACACCCGGCTCTATTTCTTTTTCCCTGAAGATTTTCCGGCTCGCGCATTTGTCCCCATGGCGCTTGCTACACTCGGGTTTCCTGACCTGGAATTTAAGGTTGGCCAGGTGCGCTACGCGGACTACCTGAAAGAATTTGAACGCAGCTTCCGCGCATTTCCTCTGACGGCAAAGACGGCGCTTGTACCGCCGTGGGACGCGGATAATGCGGAAATCCGCACTGCGGAAAAAAAACTCTGGTTAGTACCGGGCATGGCCTTCGGAACCGGAAAGCATGTAACGACGCAGCTCATGGTCGAGTTCATCGAGCAAACGGTGCGCCCCACCGACACGGTCATTGATATGGGTTGCGGCTCAGGTATTCTCGCAATTGCCGCACTTGTTTGGGGAGCGCGGTCAGCCTGGGGGATAGATGTCGAGACGCTGGCTGTTGATTCGGCGAGGGCAAACTTAAGTCTCAACGAAGAAAGGCATCAGATCTCTTATGCGTGCGATTTTACCGTGGGGGACTTTTCTGCACTGCATGAGCGCAAAATCGACGCCGCAAACACCGTTTTCCTTGCAAACATTCTGCCCAATATCTTCGAAGCAAACGCCAAAGATTTGCAGTACGCCCTTACTCACTGCAGGGCCTGGGCTCTTTCGGGAATTCCGGAAGCGCAGCAGGAAACGTTTACGGCCTTCCTGCGGCAAATCTGGCCCGGCACATTTGAAATCCGCACCAAAGAAGACTGGCAGATTTACCTTTATGCCGGTGGCTGATCAGCAGTATGTTACGCCACCAGGCGGGCCATTCCGGGGAATCTCACCGCGTCTCGCCGGTAGCCGAGAATCTCGGTGAGCGTCTTATAGCGGTTTAACCCCACGCTGATCTCGATATCTTCGCCGGTAAACTGCGCGGGATGTTCATAACCTGCTGCATGCGCAAGGCTTAAGAGCTCCTTGCGAAAGCCTTTGATGTAGCGCGCGGCGCGGTTTTTCTTGTCGTCCACGTCAAGCCCGCGCTGCAGCCACCAGTTTTGCGTTGCCACGCCGGCGGGACAATGCCCGTCATGGCATTTCTGCGCCTGTATGCAGCCAATTGACATCATTGCCTCGCGTGCAACGTTGATCAAATCGCATCCCATGGCCAGCGCAACGACTGCCCGGTCGGGAAAACCGAGCTTACCCGAACCAATAAACGCCACACGCTCGGAAATTTTTGCTTTCTGAAAAATCTGGTAAACACGCGCAAAGCCAACTTTGAAGGGCAGCGCTACGTGGTCGGCAAAGGTAAGGGGTGCTGCCCCTGTGCCGCCCTCGCCGCCATCGATGACAATAAAATCAGGTCCTTTCTTCGTTTGTTTCATTCGCGTTGCGAGCTCATGCCAAAAGTCGAGTTCGCCAATGGCGCTCTTGATACCTACTGGCAGACCGGTCGCAGAGGCAATGCGTTCGATGAACCGAATCATCTCGTCCACGGTCGAGAATTCGGAGTGAAAGTTAGGCGATATGCAATCCTGTCCTTTTTTGACACCGCGGATTGCAGCAATTTCTGCCGTAACCTTTGTGCCCGGAAGAATACCTCCTTTACCGGGTTTTGCGCCCTGCGATAATTTAATTTCAATCATTCGTATTTGCGGGTACTGGTCCACTTTTTCTACGACTTTCTCCAGGCGAAAGCCATTTTCGTCGCGCGCACCAAAATAACCAGTACCAATTTGCCAGACCACGTCAGCACCGCTTGTGTGGTAAGGGGAAAATCCTCCTTCGCCGGTGTTATGCCAGCAGTGGGCGAGTTTCGCTCCCTCACTGAGCGCACGCACCGCCCGGTCGCCCAATGACCCAAACGACATGGCTGAAATGTTAATGATCGACGGCGGTCGCCAGGCTTTTGGCCGGCGGTGCCATTCGCCAATCACTTTGAGCGAGGGTATGGCGGAGGGATCATCGTGTATGATGACCGCCTTACTCTCAGGAAAAGGAAAAACTGCATGCTTGATGATGGGGTAACCCGCCTCGTACAGCTGCTCGGTCGTGCCAAAACCAAAGTTGTTATTCTGCCCCTTGCTTGTCGCATATACCCAGCGGCGCTCGGCGCGGTTAAAGGGCATTTCTTCTTTATCGTTGGCAACCCAATACTGCCGCAGCTCCGGCCCGATGACCTCAAGCATATAGCGCAGATGCCCTACGATGGGAAAATTATGCTGGATGGTACGCTTCTTCTGCGCTACGTCCCGGATGGCGACGAGCAATAAAAAAATCCCCAGACCGATAAATGCACTCTTCACCGGGTGTTCAGAAACATACTGCAGAATTTCCATGGTGGCAGCGATATGGTTCCGGCGCAGGATTACAAGCCCTTTTGCGGTATGTGCTGCGAATGCTTAAGAGCCTGCGAGCAGGGGGAGGTAAACGTGGTGCAGCACAATGCTCTTCAAAGACTGCACTTCCCTGAGCGCTTTGTAAAAAGAACTGCGCCGGGCCGAGTGCGTGTGAATGACAATATCTACTTCGCCTGCGGCCACCGCCGAGTGGTCCTGGTGTACTGAAGCGATCGAAAGCGCATTGTTGCCGAGAATTTGTGCAATCGCTGCGAGTACTCCGGGCTGGTCTTTGACGCGCAGGCGCAGATAAAATGCCGAACTCGTGTCCGCAATGTTTGCAATAGGCAGATATGCCTCGCCCTGAGTATGACTCCACGCAGCGCGCCCCGAAAGCAGGTGTAAGAGATCTGAATAAACAGAAAAAGCAGTCGGGAACTTGCCCGCCCCCTTGCCCATGAAGAGGTGTTCGCCCGAATATTCCCCGTGAAAGAGAATTGCATTGTTCTCATATTCAATGTCGTAAAGCACATTGTGCTCGCTGACAAGAGCGGGAGTTACATGCATATAGTGGCGGCCTTCGTGCATCGAGTAATCTGCCACAAGGCGAATCCGGTTATGGAAGCGTTCAGCCCAGATAACGTCCTGCGAGGTGATTTCCGTAATACCCCGCACAGGAATATTCTTCGCCTCGACCCAGCTGCCGGTGATAAGCGAAATGAGCAGAGCCAGCTTCTGCTGCGCATCGTAACCACCAACATCGAGCGTCGGGTCAGCTTCGGCTAAGCCCGCTTTCTGCGCCGCTTCGAGCACATCGCCGTAATTCATGTTGTCCTTGCGCATGCGCGTGAGGATGTAGTTCGTCGTGCCGTTAACAATCCCCATGAGCCGCGTAATTTTCTCGTTGCGGAAAATAGTTTCGATATTGCGAACTATGGGAATTGCGCCCGCAATTGCCGCCTCAAAGCAAATGAACCGCTTGTGCCGCTGCGCATACTCGAAAAGAGCATAACCGTGCTCGGCGAGCAGCGCCTTGTTGGCCGTAACGACGTTCTTGCCATTTTCCAAGGCGGTACGCACGACGTAGAGTGCATCGTTGATTCCGCCCATGAGCTCCACGACCGTATCGATCGAGCTGTCTTTGAGAATCAGATTCTTATCCGCCGATGCGGGAATATCAAGCAGTATGTCTTTCTTGCGGGCGAAACTGCGGTCAACGACTGCGCCGATTTCAATGGGACTCTTCTTATCCCGCAGAATCTGCAGTAGTCCCTGGCCAACGGTTCCGAGACCAAAAATACCGATTTTCATGTGCTACTTCCTGCCTGTAGCCTTTGCACCTTTCGCCGACTTACCCGAAACATCACTCTTACCCTTATACTCTTCTACCAGTTCAGCGATACGCGCTCGAAGCAACTCTTCACTGAATTTCTTGTCGGGAAAATCGCTCTCAAACATCTGCAGGATATTCTTACCGACGGCTTCTTCGCGCGGCTGCGTATATGGGTACGCATATACCGATACGTAATCGCTTGCTGCCTTAAAGAATAACTTCACGCGCGCGCCCTTGTTGAGGCTGTCAAAATTCCCAGTTTCAACACGCTCACGCAGCACGTAAACACCTTCGTAATCCCTGCTGATACGCTGTATTTCTTCCTTTCTGATGAATCGGCTTCCGCAGGCGACAATAGCCAGCGCCAGGCTGGCAACGAGGACAAGGGACGTATGGCGCATTAACCGTGAAACCGGTAAAAGTTTCACCGCGTAAAGTAAGTTATGAGCCCACCGGAGCCAGTGCGCCAACTTGCCGGAGCAATTTTTAGCATGAGTTGGCGCATAGGCTCTGAGCCCACCGCTACGCGAAGGCAAATTTTACTTGTCTGTTCAGCGACATCGCCGCGACTCTCATCAGCGGGGCGCTGGCAGGATGTTGAAAAAAATTCCGTGCTCGCTGCAGACGCTCGCTGAGTCGCGAGTCAGCGACCGCAATTCGCGATGCGAATCGCTTGCGAAACGCCCCTCACCATAGCATGGTGAGGGGCTGTCTGCAGCTTAAGCTCGGTTTCAACATCCTGCTGTATGGCTGCTTTTCAACAGCCTGGCAGCCCAAGGAGTTTCTATGATGAACAAGACCATTCTCATCGCCACGTTGCTGGCTGCGACGGGCCTTTCTGCCGCCGAAGCGGGAAAAATCACATTTCTTTCCGGCCAGGTCGAGGTGGACTCAGGCAAAGGCTGGCAGAAGGCCAGCCTCGGTGCAGTGCTCAGCGAGTCGGATAAGATTCGTACCGGCAGCCGGGGCACTGCGCTCATCAATCTGAAGTCCGGCGCGATTCTGAAAATGAAATCCGAATCGCAGATCATTCTGTCGCAGATTGGCAGCGACACTACAGTTGACGTCGAAGCGGGAGCTCTTTTTTCCAAGGTCGGCAAGCGCGGCAACGGACAATCCTTCAGGATCAGGGCGCAGACCATGGTCGCTGCTGTACGGGGTACGGAGTTTTACTTCGCGTACGGCAAAAAGAGAAAAGAAAAAGCGGATCTCTGGCTGTGCGTCAACGAAGGACAGGTCAACGTGACAGACTCAGCGACCAAGAGCGAAGTCAACGTCAATGCCGGTGAAGGAATAGTAATCCCCACAGACAAGCAGATACCTAAACCGAAGGCGTATAGCTGGACGAAGAAGCTCAACTGGAATATGGACCCCTCGCAGGGTGATGTGGAAGACAAGACAGATCTGAAAGGCGCCTACAAGGATCTGTTGCGGAATAATTACGACTGATCTCCGGTAATGTTCCCCGAACGCAGGGTCGATAAGTAAGCGTGACGAGGCAATTGCTGGTGCTCGAGCTTGCGCTCGCTGGCCTTTGTGCCTGCAGCAGGCCACGCCTTTCTGTGGCTCCCTGCGATTCAGATCTGGGCTATCTTGGCGAAAAGCTGCACCTCGCAAATGTCCGATTCCTCAAGGAATCGCGGCAGATGGATTGGTTTGAAATCTATGACAATCTCGAATACAGGCGGAGCTTAAGACCCGCAGCTAACTGTATTCCCGTGTCTGCGCCCATCGCTACCGAGCGCGCTATAGAGCGTGAGGAATACAGCCTTCGCAACCTCAGATAGCATGTCGGTAAAATCCGGCAGCGGTACTTGACTTCGTCCCCGCATGAGACCGATTATAGAAAAGATGGCTTTGCGCCCTTTCTACATCCTCGCCGGGCTATTATGTCTCACCGCAGGAATCGGTGCGGTGAGCTACGAATGGACTGCGCGCTCAGGCGAATCGGGGTTTCGGCTCGATGTTCCCGAAGGCTGGCGAACGTGGGAATCAGTCAAGCGCAATGGCGTGATCGTACAATTCAGGCGTGGCAACTCGCGAATAGAGGTGCGCAGCATAGCGGCTAAAGATTCATTCAGCATCCAGCAGATACTCAACCAGAAAGCGGCGCGGCTGTCCGCAGAATACCCGCTCGTCCGGTACATCGGCGAAAGGCCTTCTCGCCATGCGGCAGAACTGACGCTCACCTCGTGGGAGATTCGCCTCAAAGGCATGACCTTCATCGAAGAGAGCGCAGTCTATCTTGCACCGGAAGGTCCCGTCGTCGTCTCCTGCATGGTTCGCCAGGATGAACTGGAAAAATACCGGACGCACTGCGAAAATGCATTCTACTCGTTAACACTAGGCGGCTCCCAGCCCGAAAAATCAGTAGCAAAGGCTGATCTCATGCAGAACCTGCAGAAGCTGTACCTGCTGCATATGCCCGGTAACCTGCAACCGGTACCGCCTGAGATGCTGCTGACTGCACCGCCGCCACAGACAATACCAAAACCGACGATCCAGTACGATGAAAATTACATACTTCCCGCAGAGGAAAACCGTTAAGTCGATGCGCAAACTGATACTTTCTGCGATACTCCTGGGACTCATAGCCAGGACCGGTGCAGCCAGCCCGCTCGAGGAAAAAATGCGCGAGACGACAACTGAAATAGAGGCTCTGTGGCCTGAAGATGCATGCGAGACCGTCGTGATCAGAAAGAAGGGATTTCCGCTCGCCTCGGTTGCCTGTGCCGGCAGCTTCGATAAGGCCCGCCGCGCAAAATTTCTGGACGTGCTCTTTCGGCACAAATTCATCCTGGAAAAAGAAACGTACCGTCTCAAACCCCGCAATGGCACTTATCTCTATAAGACAATGCAGGGGCGCAACACCGTTTATTTCAAGCTCTACCTGCGCGATGCAGACGACCTCTGGCCACGCAACCCGGTAAACGGTAAACAAGTCGCGGTATATGTGCAGAACCTGCGCTCGAAAAGCGACCTCGTGCGCTGGCGTACGCTGGGCATGCCACTCACTTTTGGGGTAACATATGGCCGGGGCGACACTGCAGAGCTCTTGGAAAAACTTGAAGAATATAACGAAGAAAAGTGGCTGGCGATACCTTTGGAAGACGATCGGGTTGACATTGCCGACGGTACGTTACTGACGATCGGCGACGCGCTGAATCCGGAAAAACTGAGCGAGTATCTCGCCCAACTGGAAGAAACCGATGGAATTGACGGTATCAGTCCTCTTTACTGTTCACGCTTTTGCAAAAACGTCCCGGCATTGCGTGCGCTGCTCGCCGCAGCGCGCAGCCATAACGGCGAACGGGCACTTACTCTCGTGGACGCCGACCCGAACCCGGTTTCATCATTTTATGAGACCGGGCGCATTATGGGGTTCCGGACGTTCCGGGCATACGTCACCAGACCAGACAAGGGAAATTTTTGTCCGGCGCTGCGGCAGTTTCTCGATGCGCCTGAAGCCAATGCATCCCGCGTCATGGCCGTCGATGCCGCAGACGAGCAGGCTTTTCGCTGCCTGCGCGAGATTACGTCTGAGGCTGCTCGTGTCGAATTTGTTCGTGTCTCGCGGATGTCCCTGACAAATCCTTTTCGCTAAGGCGATAAACATAAAGCCTCGCGCGGCTGCCGGCTGGCCGGAAGTCCAGCACATAACCATCAGGTAGAGCGTAGCGAAAATCGGACCAGGTAAAGCTACCGCCTTGTCCCTGTCCGTGGCTGATCGCAACGCCTTCGTGCTGCGCCTCAACCTTAACGATGCCGCCAAAGCCCAGCAATTCACAGCCAAAAGGATTATCCGTGGCGGTAAGCCGCAGCGTATCGCCAGGAGCAACTTCCGCTACCGCGCTCGACTGTGTGGGCAAAATTTCTGCCTGGCGCGCCTTTAGCCGGTTTAACCACGAGCAGAGCAACCTGTAAAGCAGGAAAAAAGCAAGCAGTACAAGTATCGCTCCCCCTAAGCCAGAAAGAAAAAATAGCCGGTATTCGGAAGGATGCGAAAGCGCATAGACCATTTCAGAAAGCCAGCTATGCGGCAGCAGGCGCAGAGGAGCTCGGGCGAGCTCTATCTCACCCGACATTAATCGTACTGCTCCTCTGAAATAAGAATCTGCCTGGCCGCGAAAAGCGAGATCGAGCTTTTGGCTTAATTCCGCCATCTTTGGCAACAGGAAGCGCGCGCCTTTCTTGCCGCAGCGTAATGCAGAGCAGCTGATCCGGTCGCCCTGGAAGAAAAATTCTGTCTCGGTTGAGTTTATCTCCGGAACAAATTCCAGAGCCAGTGGGGCTGAGATCTGGCGGTCTGCCTGTATTCTCACCGAGAGCGGCTGCGCGTCGTTCCAGGCCGAAAAACGCGCTGCCGCCACAGAGAGCAAGACATCGGTTCGCGCAACCCGCACCTGGAAAATTGTATCCGCGAGCGGGGAATTAATGCATACCCAGTCGCCGGTCAAACCCGCCTGCTCTTGCTGCCGGTAGAAGAGAGAAAATCCTTCGCGGTGAAATCGGATGGGGCCGCGTGCCGAAGGCGCAAGCAGCACTCCACTCTGGTGTACGCAGCTGCCGCGTCCGGGGCGCCAGTCCTTGACTTCGGCGACTCGATTGTCGAGCATGTGGCGATTAAAAAATCCCGCATAACGAGCGCCTGACAGCTCGGCAAATTTACGCCAGAGATCGTCGTGGCTGAAGAGGCCGCGTGGCAGAGGCGCATAGTCGGGAGCATCATTGATGATGAGAAAATAGATCTTTCCAAGGAGCTCAGGCCAATTGCGGTTTTTCATCAGGGCGCCAATCTGCGCATCGCCGGGATAACGGTCTCTTCCGATATAGATCGCGCGGTCTGCTTCGCGCATCTTCGCTGCATAAATTTGCGCGGCATCGCTCTCTAAAAAATCACGCACATAGCTCAACTCAACCTCAGGCGCGCTGGTGAGCGGCACGAAGCGGTAGATAACCTGCTCCAGCGGAGATTTGCGCAGTCGCTCATCCACGAGCAGATGGATGCGCGCGGATAGCGGCTTAAGAACGCTGGTCAGCAGCACAAGCCCGAGCAGCGCGCGCTTCACGGGTCACCTCTTGTCGGAATTCTTGGCTGCGTAAATACGGGTTGCTGCGACGACGCACAGTACAGGGGCGAGAATTGCCCCGATTACGGGCACAAAAACAAACAGATTGGAAAAGATGCCTAATCCGGTAGCTTCTGCCCGGTTTCCACGGGCCATCTGCGCAAACTGTTGTGGCTTGCCGAGCAACTCAAATACGTAGTCAAAGTACGAGCGCCCGACAAAGTAGCCGGAAACAAAGAAATTCAGCGCAGGCTGCAGTGGGCCGGTGAAAATGAGCAACAGCGCAACCAATAGCTGCAGGAGCAGCATTTTGACGTTATAGACAATCGTGGCGAAAATATAACCAATCATATCTATACCACTGATCTTCAAAGTGGCAAATCCTTCCGCGATGAGTATTTTTTCCACCAGCGGCGACATAAAGGGTATCACGATTACAGAAAACAGCAGCAGGAAAAAGCGCATGAGCAGGGCAAAAAGCAGCAACAAAACGATTATCTTGAGTACAACACCCAGAATGCTCAATAGCCAGCGAAATACGGCCGGCCAGTCCTGTGTGTTGAGCGATGGCAGACTGCCCTCGAGGCCGGCTAAATAGATGATGAGCCCTGCCCCAAACAATACCACAATCGCGGCAGTCAGCAAAAGCGGAAGAAAAGCATAACGCCACAACCCCCGTTCGCTGAGGTACGAGACACTCTCCAGCGGTTTGGCAAAGCCAAGTGCCATGCGACTGAACATGACCGTAGGTTGCTGCAGCTGGTTGTTGTCGTAAAGCAAGTTTTAACCGCTCCTTTCGGTTGACCGCGCGTTTTTCAAGCCGTCTGTGCCTTATGGCTAAATATTTCAAATACCTGCTGCCGGTTGCGCTCGTAACGGTTGCAGGCTGCACCTACCGCGAAGGTATGCTCAAGAGCACTGTGGTGCCATGGGCCCAGGTTTCTCCCTATGGCATTACTATGGCGCTGGCATTCTACAGCGCCTTCCTGCTGATCGAGCGTGAATTTCCGCGCGTGGGCTTAAAAGTCCAGCTCGGCGACTACATCCTGCTCGCCGGCGTCGTCGGCGGCATTGTCGGCGCCAAAATCGCGTATGTGATTGAAATCCGCAATACACCGGAATTCCAGCAGGGTTCGCTGTTCTCGCACCTTTTTTCGGGCGCGGGCCTTACCTGGTACGGCGGCTTCATTCTGGCCAGCGCCGCAATCATCTTCATACTCTGGAAGAACAAGGTCAATATTCTCTTTGGTATCGATACGCTGACGCCCATGCTCGCGCTCGGTTACGTTTTCGGTCGCTTAGGCTGTATCCTTTCCGGGGATGGCTGTTACGGCGGGCTTTGCACTTGGAACCTGCCCGCGCCGCTTTGCATGTCCTTTCCTAACGGGGCTGCCAGCTGGAGCGAATGGCTGGCGAAATACGGCAATGGCAACCCGGCGGCGACCGCGATCAACACTCCTTTTTTTGAATCCACTTTCTCGTTTCTCTGTTTTCTCTTCTTGTGGGGAGTACGTAAGAAACCCTGGCCACTGGGCTCCAAGTTCTTTCTGTACCTCTTTCTGCACGCGCTGTTCCGCTTCTCGATTGAATTTATTCGCCTGAATCCGCGCGATGTCTTTGGCGTCTCGCAGGCGCAGTTTATTTCTCTGCTGTTAATGGCGCTTTCGGCAGGTTATGTGATCGTTGCATTCACGCGCCGGTCGCTCGTTGCACCGCGTTAGGCGCGCATCCGAATGGCCGGGGCGCTGCAATCGCCAGTTGCTCATGAACCTGGCCATACCATTTATTATCTCGCGGGTGAGGATAGCGCAGCCGACCGACATAATATTGCACTGCTGGCGCGCATTGCCCGGCGCTCGACAACTCCTCTTGGCGTAGAAATTTTTTACCATCGGCCGCTCAAACTGAGCAACTGGACGCTCAAGACGGGTTCTCTGCGCTACGTTCGGCTGCGCTCCGCATCAGAATTCGTGCTGGCTGAACGCATCGCCGGCGTCCGCACGGAAGCAATCATATTCCTGAGTCACAGGATTTTTGCTCACAGCGAAGATATCTGGCGCCTGCTCGGATACGCAGCGCGCGAACCATTTGCGATGCTTCAACCCTGTGGCGTACTGCCCGACCGGGGCGATAAGGCCTGGACCTTCGCGCTGCAGAGCGCCCGTTTTGATCTGGCTCGCTACACGGGTAGTCCTGACCAGCCGGCAATTATCGCCTTGAACCTGAGGCTACTCGGGCAACACAGCGGAAGGCGGAGCACGAGTTTTCTGCTGCGGAAATTCTATGCCGACCTCATTAGCGGAAAAGGCTCAAGGGCGCCGCTTATGCTCACGGGCCGCAGTCGCGCTCTCGCCCCGACAGCTGCGACATGGTTGCCAACTCTCCGCAATACGATCTCTGCATACCGGACATGGCGCACTGCGCGGCAATTTCCCTGGTGGTTCAGTTACCGCCATCCGTTGTTTATTGTGGCGCAACTTGGCGCTTACGCGTCTCTTCTCATTCTGCCAGTGAGTATTCGGGGCAGTTTTATTCTGCTGCTTTTTGTCGTCGGCACGACCCTACCCTATTTCTTAAGCGGCCTGCAGCTTTGCGCGCGCACTGCGTTCCGTAACTGGCGCCGCACGCCAGCCTTGCTGAGACGTATGGGGGCGAGGTTAGTTCTTTATCTCATTGGTTAGCGCGAGCGCTGCCGCGAATCGTTCGGCTTTCGGCAATTTGATCAGCTTTGCCCTGATCTCCGTGGCCGAGACGGGCAGAGCAAAATCGCTAACGGCGCGATAGCGCAGGCGCCGATCAAAAACGACATCGGCACCCTGTCGCGCGAACACCACAAACTCATAGTCACGCATCAGTTCTTCAGCGCGATGCCACCTGTCGATCTGCGCTGCCTGGTCCGCGCCGATAACCACCACCGGTTTTGCGCCGCAGAACTTAACCAGAGCAAAAAGCGTATCTATGGTGAAATTCGGCTTTGGCAGCGAAAGCTCCAGGCGCGAAAGTATGACTTTGCCCTCGGCAAGCTGCTGCCGGAAACACGAGCGCAGTAACGCAAAGCGTTCGCGATAACTGAAAAGCGGCTCGCTGCTGCGCAAGGGCGCTGCCGGCGCCGGCGAAACAATGACGCGAGCGCCCGGATTTTCGGCCAGCAGGCGCAGAACGATTGCTTTGTGCCCCGCATGCGGCGGGTCAAACGTGCCGCCAAAGAAAAAAACAGGGTTACCCACAAACTCAGCGGCGGATTTCCCCGTGCCCGAGCGCAATGTAGCGTGTCGTCGTGAGATCACGCAGGCCCATCGGACCTCGTACGTGCAGTTTACCAGTGGCAATGCCAACTTCGGCGCCCAGACCAAACTCGCCGCCATCGTGGAAACGGGTCGAGCAGTTGACAAAAACTGCCGCAGAATCGAGCGCATCGACAAACTTTTGCGCGAGCGCGTAATCGTTCGTGATAATCGCCTCTGAGTGTTTGGAACCCCAGGTAAGAATATGCCGCACAGCCTCATCGAGGTCCGGAACAGGACGCACAGAAATATGAAGGCTTAAGTATTCATGCCCGAAACCCAAGTCGTTCAAGAATGGCTCAACACGCACGCCGTGCCGAGCCCCCCACTCTATTCCGCGGCTGTCGCTGTGCATGGCGACGGAGTTTTCACTGAGCGCCTGGAGCAATGCCGCAGTGTGCGGCCAGTTCTCCTGAATCAGCAGGCACTCCGCCGCATTACAAACGCCGGGACGCTGCGTTTTCGCATTCAGAATTATGTCGCGCGCCATTTCAAAAGGAGCATCAGCCGCCACGAAGATATTACAGACACCTTTGTCGTGTTTCACGACCGGCACAAGGCTGTGCTCGGTGACAAAGCGAATCAGCGCTTCGCCGCCGCGGGGTACCACGAGGTCGATCTGCTGCGTGCATTTGACAAGATCAATAATGAGGGCACGCTCCGTTTTCTCAATAAGTTGAACGGCCTCAACAGGAATATCCTGCGATTTCAACGCCTGGTGAAACAAGGCGAGCAGCGCGCGGTTACTGTGGATCGCTTCCTTGCCGCCACGCAGAATTGCGGCATTGCCCGATTTGAGGCAGAGGGCCCCCACATCGACGGTGACGTTGGGCCGCGATTCGTAGATCAGCGCCACGACACCAAGGGGAGCGCGGACTTTGCTCAGCCTGATACCGTTTGCGAGGGTACGCCCCTCAATCACCTCGCCGACCGGGTCTGGCAGCGCGGCAATTTCGAGTGCGGCGCGGCTCATCGCGTCGATGACCTTATCAGAAAGCGTCAGCCGGTCCACAAGACTGGACTCGAGCGCCGCTTCGCGGGCAAAGGCAATGTCGCGGGCGTTCTCGGTCTTCAGGTATGCACGGTTTTCCTGGATGAGCCGCGCGAGTTCAGTCAATACGGCATTCTTGCGGCTCGTGGACAACTGCCGCAGCAGAAGTGATGCTTCGAGCGCTTTGTCGGCAATGCGGGTAATGTAATCGTTCATGATAGCTGTCGTCGGGGAGGTTCTTTCCAGCTCCCCCGTGTCGATTTCAGTTTGATGGGGTAAATCAAAAATCCACCTTGGCGAATGTCAGATACAGAAGCCACACTCCGGGAAAAGATCATCAAATTCGGGACCTGGCTGTTTCTCGCCTTCATTTTCCTCATTATTGTTATTTCCTTTGGCATGCCCGATGTGATCGGTACGAGCTCACGGCTCGATGCTTACAATGCCGCGAAGGTGGGCGATGAATACCTCACGAAAGCAGAGGTGGCAGACTACCAGAAACGAATCGAAGAGCGCATGGCGGGGAACCTCAAAGGCCTCGACGACAAAAATCGCAAACTGTTTGAAGATATGGCGAAGAGCCGCGCGCTGGACGAAGCGATTGACCGTAAGATCTTTACGCAGCTGCTCAACCGTGCGGGGTTTGTACCTTCGAGCTCGACCGAGCCTAAGATCCTCGCAACTTTCTACAAGCGCCAGTTCGGTGAGTACATAGTCAACGGCAAACTCGATAAGGAGCGCCTGAACGAGTTTCTTGCACCACGCCGCCTGACACTCGAGCAGGTCGGCCGTTCTATGCTGCAGGAATATGGCCCTGCAAAGGCCTATGAAATGCTGCAGGGGACTGCCTATGCATCGGATTATGCGATCCTGGACGAAGCGCGCTTCTCTGCTACTGAGAACTCTTACCGCATAGTAGCTCTGGACGGCGCCGCAAAGGACAAGTTATTGCGCGGCAAATTCACCCCCACCGAAAATGAAATTCAGGAAAAGTTCAAGACTGAATTTCTGAGCAAAGATCCGAAGGCAGTACTCGACCAATCGAAGCGCGACAGCATTAAAGCAAGTCTCTTTAACGAGCGGCGCGCCTCACTGGAAAAGGATTTTCTGCAAAGCCTGAACCAGGCAGGTAAATCGGGCATAGCGCAGGTAGCTGCGCTTACCGGTACACGACTGATCGCAGTCGATAACGTGGGCCTGAATGCAGACCTGGACTCCAAAAAACCAAAAGACGCAGCCGCCATAAGTCTCTCTCCCCTTGCCCAGTCAGATGTTTTTGTCCGGCAGCGGCTTTCAGCGCCTGTGGGCGCTACTCTTGGGCCTGTTGAAGCGGGAGGTTACACTTATTTCTTTGCTGTCTCCGCGCGTCGGAGTGCTGCTCTACCCCCTGCTCATACCTACCCTCAACTGACGACTACGGCAGCAGCTGAATTAGGCAAACTTAAAAATCTGCCCAAGGAAGTGACTGCCGAAAAACTGGCGGAGTCTGCGGGCAAGAACAACTATGGCCAGGTATTGACAGCTGCGCTCGAAATGCACCGCAACAGCATTCGGGTGGTTCGCTATAACCGTTCAGGGGCAGAAACCGCAGAGAAATAGCCCCGGCCTATTTCATTTCCAGAATAATGAGGGCGAGATCGTCGCTCTCTTCGCCCGAAGCCGTATAGGCTTCAATGCGTTGCCGCAGAAACGCCAGCTGGTCTGCCGGAGTCTTGTCGAGAGAAGACTCTACCCAGTCGAAGAACTTCCTTTGCCCCAGTATCTTACCTGATTTGTTGAAGACATCAAAGGCCCCGTCTGAAAACAGCAGTATCCGCAACGGCGAGCGTTTGATGACGAGTACTGACTCGTGGTATTCGTTGGCGATAACTCCAAGC
The DNA here is from genome assembly GCA_964408405.1 of uncultured Turneriella sp. Taxonomy (GTDB): domain Bacteria; phylum Spirochaetota; class Leptospiria; order Turneriellales; family Turneriellaceae; genus Turneriella. The sequence continues at coordinate 90 of CAYOZO010000069.1, read as the reverse complement.
AGGCGCTGGCTTTCTTCGAGCCGTATGAGCCCTTGCCCAGTATGGATAAGCGCCGGGTGCTGACCGGCGTTTATGTAGCGTATCTCTACC
>CAYOZO010000068.1:0-18600 GCA_964408405.1 uncultured Turneriella sp. | reverse complement strand
GCAAACCGCGTCCGCTAATCGGCAAAAATTCCTCCGCAAATCGTGCCGATTTGCTTATGCGAGGCGCCAAGAGACGCGAATTTTTGCCGATTTTCGCTTGCGTTCAGGCGAAACGCGGCCCCGGCTCGCGCAAAAAATCGCTTTTTTGTTCTTTTGCATGAGTTAGCGCACAGGCTCCTAAGCTCTGCCGCAAAAACTTGCCGCCGCGCCCGTGTTTCATATATTGTCCTATAATTCACAATAACGGACGACGCAGATCCGCTATTGCAACAACAGGAGAAACAAATGTCACAAATCCACCTCGAAACTTTAGGCCTGCATGCGGGCCAGATACCCGACCCCACAACCGGCTCGCGCGCCGTGCCGCTTTACCAGACAACCTCGTATGTTTTCAAAGATACCGATCACGCGGCGAATCTTTTCGGCCTCAAAGAATTCGGCAACATCTACACGCGTATCATGAACCCCACGACAGATGTGTTCGAAAAACGCATCGCGGCGATCGAGGGTGGCGTAGGTGCCTTGGCCACCTCTTCGGGACAGGCGGCTACGACTATGGCAATCCTGAATATCACGCGCCCCGGCGATGAAATTGTCTCGCTCGACAATCTCTATGGCGGAACTTACCAGCTGTTTCGTGTTACGTTGCCTCTTTTAGGGCGCACAGTAAAGTTTGCGAAGTCGGGTGATCTTGCAGCAATCAAAGCAGCGATCACACCCAAAACGCGCGCAATTTACTGCGAAACAATTGGCAATCCCAAACTCGACGTGCCCGATTTTGCAGCGCTCGCGCAAATCGCACACGAAGCGGGAGTTCCGCTGATCGTTGACAACACGGTCGGCGTGGGCCTGGTGCGCCCGATCGAACACGGTGCAGATATCGTGGTAATGTCGGCGACGAAATTTATCGGCGGTCACGGCACCTCAATCGGTGGAGTGATCGTCGATTCGGGAAAATTTGCCTGGAACAACGGCAAGTACCCCGATTACACAGAACCGGACGCAAGTTATCACGGCCTCAAGTACTGGGATGTCTTCGGCAAGTTTGAACCGTTCGGCGGCGTGAACATTGCCTTTATCATCCGCGCACGCGTGCTGTGGCTGCGCGACCTCGGTTTCAGCGTGAGCCCGTTCAATGCCTGGATGTTTCTGCAGGGGCTTGAGACTCTGGCGCTGCGGGTGAAGCAGCACAGCGCCAACGCGCTGAAAGTCGCAGAACACCTCAAGAAGCACCCGAAGGTGTCATGGGTGAACTACCCGGGTCTGACTGACAGCCCCAACCATGCGATTGCGAAAAAGTACCTCGGCAGCAACTTTGGTGCGCTGATCGGCTTTGGCGTGAAGGGCGGCCTCGAAGGGGGCAAAAAGTTCATCAACTCGCTGAAGCTGCTTTCTCACCTGGCGAACATCGGTGATGCCAAGTCGCTGGTAATTCATCCGGCATCGACCACGCACTCGCAGCTGACGGCAGAAGAGCAGATTGCAACCGGTGTTTCACCGGACTACGTGCGCCTGTCGGTCGGCCTCGAAAGCGTCGAAGACATCATCGCCGACCTAGACCAGGCCCTGGCGCAGACCTAAGGGGCTGCTGATAAGCAGCCCCGTGGCAGCTTGTTGAAACCGAGCGCAGCTGCAGACAGCGTAGCGTTTTGCAAGCGATTTCCGGAGCGGTTTTTGCAAAACCGCGTGGAAATCGCGGCGTCTGCAGCGAGCACGGAAATATTGCAACAAGCTGCGAGTTACCTTTTGGTCGGCAGGGCGGAGTAGAAGGCTTCAAACTTTGCTGGCTTGCCCTGCAGCGCATACGCGTGCACGGTCACCGCAAAGGGTGAGGTTTCGCCCGGTGCGAGCTCTTTCTTGACTGCGAAACCATAGCCGCTGCCGATGAACTTTCCCGAGCTGTCAAAGAGGCTGATCAGGACTTTGGGGTACGTGACGACAGTCTCGTCGTTGTTACGTATTATCCCGCTGAGCTGGTAATCGCCGGTAATGGATCCGCATCGCGCCGAAATTTTAATCCGCTGGCGCTGAGCGCGAGCGACTTCGAGGCGAAGAGCATCGAGCGCAGGTCCAGGCTTGCCTCGAAGCGCGCGAAGCCTGCGGGCGGCTTAAACAGGGATGAGAACGGCAACTTCTGCCCCGGCAGAATCGGCTGGTCGGGCGACGAGCAAGGGTTGCCACCCAGCAGATTTCCCGAGGCGTCGTAGAGCTGCAGCGAGACTACCGGTGAATTGAGCTGCGTCTTGCCGAAATTTTCGACCCGGCCAATGACCTGGTGGTAGCCGCCCGCACCCGCCTTACGATACGATACGTCGATGAGCTTTCCCTGTGCCTCTTCTACCGCCTCAATTGTACCAGAACTCGCGCCCGGTGCGATCTTGCTTTGTGTAATTTTCTGCTGAACCGGGGGCGACTTCACGCCTGCCGGCTTCTGTCCTGGCTGCGCAGGCGGCGTCGCGCCCATGCGCGACCCAGCGGGCAACTCATCCTTCGCTGTCTTCAAAATCAACGCAGTCTCAGAATCGACGAGACGCAGGTAGACTTCGGTGCGGTCGGCCTTGCCGGTGATCGAGCCGATCAGCACTGCATCGACCAGCAGAAGCCGGCCGAGCTTTGCAGCAGTCGCCGGGTCAGCGATGCCCTGTTGCAGAAGCTCCTGCTCTTTGAGTACGTCCTTCAGTCTGCTGCGCTCTGCAACGCGTAGTGACGACGATGAAACGAGCTCGTGTGTCAGTTGCTCAGCAAGTTCACGCGCTTCTACTTAGTCGCTTTGCCCCCTGAATTCGGGGGCATGACCGCGACGGTGCGGTTCTTGAGCTGGTTCTCTGCTTTGCCGATCTGCTGCGCAAGCGTGCGCACAGATTGGTCGCGACTGCCCGCGCAGGAAAGCAGTGTAAAGAGCATAATCAATGTAGAAATGCGTCTTTGTGTCATAGTTTTAATGCCTGTCAATGGTGGTCAATACCGTCGTGTTTCATCGTGGCCAGGCCCCATTCCTTCAGTTCGCGCGAACGGCGTATCATGATTTCCCGCATACTGAACTGGAAGATCGGCGCCGATTCAATAATCTTGCGTATTTCGCCGCGCGCAATCTCGAGCACAACTCCGTCGGTGAGCGCTGTGACGGTAGCATTGCGCGCTGTTTCGGCGAGCGAACCGTATTCGCCGAACATATCGCCGCCGCGCAAAACCTTGATCTCGACGCCGTTATGCCGAACGCTATATTCACCGTTCAAAATGATGAAAAATTCACCGTCGTTTTTGCCCTGTTCGACCAGCGTGTCCCCAGCAGCTACGCGCATGCGGACAGCGCTGCGCGCAATGCGATCGTTTACGTTATCGGCGAAGTTCATGAAAGGATGGAATTTTTCCAGTTCTGAACGATTTTTCCACAATGCGCGCATCTCTTCTACGCGGTTTTCTGCGATGAGAAACTGGTGAAACAGATTTTCATCGATCGCGCAGAGTGTTACCGGGGTGGCTGCCACTATCGAGGCGGAGCGTACCTTGTTCTCGTCGAGTACCGCCATTTCACCGACAAAATCCCCCGCTTCTTTGCGCGCTTTTTCACTGAGGGTACGACCGTCGTGGTACATGACGCTGCAGCTGCCCGTAAGTATAATGTAGATGATACCCTTGGATTGCTCGTTCTGCTTGAAGATGATATCGCCGCTGTTGAAGGTGACGATACGAAAGTTGTTCATCAATGCAGTACCCCATTCGGGCGAGATATTGCGGAATGTAGCGTTGAGTATATTCATCGTGCGGATCAGGTACGAATCCGTAGTGCCGCCGATGATACTGTAGCGTTTACCGGCGACAGCATGCGAAAAAGTCGCGTCGAATTCAGCCGGCAGTTTTTCCAGGTGCATGAAGACAATACGATCTGAGTGTGAGCCCAGCGCGTCGCGGGGGTTGCCGTGCAGAATGCCCATGCCGCCGTCGGCGAAGAGAATGTCATGTCGCTCGGTATATTTTTGCCGCAGGTTGTCGTATTTTTCCTTGCGCACAATACCTGATGCGACCATCTTTTCGATGTCCTCAAAGCTTTTGTTGTCGCCAATGAAAACGATGCTGCGTGAAGTGTTGCCATCTTTCATGCGAAAGGTGGCGCCGATCGTGGGTATCGAGTGCACCGTGTAGTGTGGTTCAATCGACAGTCCGAAAAAGTCTGTTTTTTCGTAAGGTTTTACCTCGACAAACTGGAACATCGCAGCGAGATCTTTTGCCGGCATCAACGTCTGCAGCGATAGCTTCGTAATGGCCATCCAGAAGATTTCCTTAGTGGCGATCAGTTTTACCTTGTTCGACAGCCGCAGCAGCGGAAAGATATTGCAGTGATCGTCGTGGATGTGCGTGAGGAATATTGAGCGTACCTCGGTTGTCGACATGCCGCGCGCATTCAGCGCGTGTTCGAGGTATGGCACGCAGTCGATCAGCATGTGTTCTGAGTTGTAGTGGAGTACGAGGCCAGAACACGGTTTGTCAGCATTAAAGCCGGAAGCTCCGCCCAAAACAGTTACACCAAAGTGCAGCGGGGGATTCGCGATAAAGTCATTGCGCAGGTCATAGGGAGGTGCCTGTTTTTCATCGAAGCTGATGTCAACGGCATGGCCTGCGACATCGAAGCGATCGCGCCCGGTGTGTGTGATGGTGGTACCGTTCTTGAGCTGCGCTTTGCCGTTTTCAAGGGGTATAAAATCCACGAAATCGTCGATTCCGAGTTCATTACCGGCGCTGTCCTTTACGGAGATAGCGCGCGCTTCGCGCCAGAGTTCATCAAACCAGGGGTTATGCCCCAGCGCGTCATATTCTTTGCGGGTCGGTCCCAGCAGGGTAAGCCGCAGCAGTTTGCGATTCGCCTTCAGATGAGTGGGAGCTCCCACTATCGTCAGCTTCTTGCCCTGCATGAAGTTGCGTTCGACAAAAAGAAAATAGTAGAGAGGAAACTCGGTGCAGTTCTGCAGCGTGTCGAAGCGGTACGGCGTATCGGGTAAGACGATCACCTGCGGGCTGCCGAGGCCTTTCAGCATCAGGTGTTTGATCACTTCGGGCGGACAGCCAAAGAGAATACTATTGGTGTCGTCCCGAAAGACTTTCACCCCGTGCGTGACGTCGATAACCGGCATGGGGTTGAATGAGAATCAGCAACCCGCTCGCAAGCGAATTTGCCGCCGCTATTTTCTGCGTGCTTTAACCGCCGCTGCGAGCTCCGTTAATATAGCAGCGGTATCTTCAAACGCAATACAGGCGTCGGTAATCGACTTGCCGTACTCGAGTTTCTCCAGCGGAGCTTCTTTCTGGTTGCCTGCTTTGAGATGGCTTTCGAGCATGACGCCTACAATTGCACGCTCACCTGCTGCGATCTGCCCCGCGACATCGCGCGCGACTGCTGGCTGCCGGTTGTGATCTTTTTGTGAATTTCCGTGACTGCAGTCGATGATGAGCCCGGGGCGCAGGTTCGCTTCGATGAGTTCCCTGGAAACCTTTTTGACGTGTTCGCTGCTGTAATTGGGGCCTTGTGTTGAGCCGCGCAAGATGAGGTGGCCCAGCGGGTTACCCTTCGTGTGGACAATAGCAGCGACCCCCTGTTTCGTGATTGAAAGAAAATGGTGAGGAGCCTGCGCTGCGTGAATGGCGTCGATGGCAATCTTCACATTACCATCTGTGCCATTCTTAAAACCTACAGCCATTGAGAGACCCGAGGCGAGTTCACGGTGTACCTGGCTTTCGGTTGTGCGCGCTCCGATAGCTCCCCAGCTGACGCAGTCGGCGATGAACTGCGGGCTGATGGTATCGAGAAATTCGCAGCCAACAGGTAAACCCATCGCCGTCAGGTCAACGAGCAGTTTGCGCGCTAGGCGCAGGCCATCGTTGATTTTGAAGGAGTTGTCGATATACGGATCATTGATGAGCCCTTTCCAGCCCGAGCGGGTGCGCGGCTTTTCGAAGTAAACGCGCATGACAATGTCGAGCTCCCCCATGAGTTGCTGCCGCAGGGGTAGTAATTTACCCGCATATTCCATTGCGGCTGTGGTATCGTGGATAGAACAAGGGCCTACGACAACGAGCAGGCGGTCGTCTTCGCCAGTGATAATCCGGTTCACGTGGTCGCGCGCCGTGCTGACAAAGGTTTGTCCCGCGTACGGCAGCGGAATTTCTTCAATCAGGATTGCCGGGGGAATCAGGGGTTTTAGGCCTTCTATGCGCAGGTCATCTGTGGTCATTTTATAGTCTCGGAAGAGTTGTCTGTATTTACGGTATCTTTTTCCTTTTTTCTCAGGGCTGACAGAAAAAAAGGGTCCCCGAAGCTCCTGGAAAAAAATTGCCCGAACATCGCCGGTGGATTGTCTGGAGAGACCATGTCCGGGCGGTGGATCTTCGAGGCTTCCGGCTTTTTACTCAGGGCGCTACACGTTTTTGCCCTGGCGCTCCCTTTTGCACAAGCTGTTCATGCGCACTACGGTCTGGCAGGTATGCTGCCGGGCGACGCCGTTGACCCGCTGACAGATATGTCGCAGTACTCGTTTGCGGTACCGCACGCGGTGAGGGGCTTCGCGACTTCGGTAGCGCCGCTTTACCGTTTTTCCTCGCATACCGATACTGGGTTTGAGCAGAACCTGCACACCGGCACTTTGCCGCTTTTCGCGCTCTACCAGTTCGAGCGGGCACGGTTCGGTATTCTGACCGATAACCAGCTTACCGCCACGCCGCAGCGTGCCGACAGCCTCACGACGCGAAACCGGGCGATGTTTGGCTATCTCTGGTCCAATTTCAGTTTTGCTCTTGAGGGCGGAGCATCGTATGTGAACCAGGATAGGCGCATGATCACGACCAGCCTCGAAGGTGCACTTGCAGCAAGTGCCTACTGGGGTCGGTGGGGGTTCGATGCAGTAGGGCGGCTTCTCAGGCCGCAAAGTGTGCATAGTCGATTGGCGCTCTTGCCCTACAGTGAAGAGATGCCGCCAAGCCAGGATATGCGCTACGAAAACCAGCTCTACTCGCTGCGCTTCCGGGGGGATTTCTCCTACTCATGGCGCTTTGTCATGCAGGCAAGCTATCTCCGCTCGCCGCAGACGGATTTTGCCTGGGTGTCAGGTCTTATCCGCTACCGGCTGGGCACGCTACAGTTGCTCTCAGGTCTGCAGTACGCTTATGGGCGGGAGCCCTCGTATTCACGCCGGCTCAGATTGAACCTGCCCATTCATTTGATTCTCGAGCACGGCAGTTCGGTGTTCTATCTTTCTGCCGCAAGCCCGATCTTCGTGCGCGCCGAAAGCGACACCGTTTACAGCACCGCATGGAATTTTCGACTGGTTCCGCGCGTTGCGTACATGTATCGCTTTGGTTACCGCTGGTGGCTCGCGCTCAGCGTATCTGAACAGAGCGTCGCTATCTACGAATACCAGGCGCCGGGCACACGGGAAATCTCTGCGTCTCTACGCCTGACCTACAATATCGCGCCGTTTGGTTTTGACGATGAGGTGCCGTCGGGTGATTACCTCGCGTATGGTCGGTGAATGCGATAAACCTGAGGCAGCTTAATCTTCCAAACGGATTGCCGCTTTATCGAAGAGCGCAACTTTGCACGGCAGCTAAAGCAACTATGCAGCGCGCAGGTATATTCATCCTATTGGTGCTAAAGCTCTCCTGCACCGGCTGGGGAGATTTCTGGGATCGCAGGCCCAAGACCCAGGCTAGCTCCAAAACCATCACAGCTTTTTCATTGCCTGCACTCGCACTCACTGGCAACATTAAACAATCGGTGATTACGCTCTACGCCGAAGCGACGAATGCGATCTCACCGCAGGCGGCGGTGTTCACCACAACGGGCAAGAAGGTTCTGGTCGGCGGGGTAGATCAGGTCAGCGGCGTAACCCTCAACGACTTCACCAGTCCTGTAACTTATACTGTTGTTGCCGAAGATGGTACAACCTTTGACTACCTGGTGATGGTTCTCGCCCCCCGCCTGGTTCCGGGGCTGTCTGCGTGGTACAAGGCAGACGCGCAGTTGTACAGCGCGGGCTTTACAATCACCAACTGGACGGATTCAAGCGGTAACGGCAATGACCTCAATGCCTCACTGGGGGGAGCGCAGCCGGTGATGCAGCCTGGTGTAGTCAATGGCAAACCCGTGGGACGATTCACAACGGGACTCTATAGCGGCATCCAGCGCACTTCGCTGACAGGTTTTTCCGGTAACTCGGTGACTACGTTTATAGTCTTTCGCAGAACAGCCTATAACGCGGTCGAGCAGTATTTTTTTAACCTGGGGCCGGGCAGCTGCAACGGTCTGACGCAATCGCTGCAAGGGTCCTTTGGGCCTATCCTGGCGCAGATACCATGCGGGCCCTATTTCGTGAATGCTGTCCCGGATTTTTCTGATACCGCCAGCTTTCACCTACTGGTTTTTCGCTATGATTTTTCGCTGAACTATTCAACGCAGTACCTTGATGGTGCCGTCCAGTTCGACGGGACAGTCGTCGGCGGTCCATACGCACTGCCAACGCCTTCGAAGCTCATCATTGGCAATTTCGATTCCGGCACCCGTGGGCTCGATGCCGATTTGGCGGAGTTTTTGTATTTCAGCGCCGCCCTGAGCGACACAGAGGTTCGGCGTCTATCGTGTTATCTCAGCGAAAAATACGCACTCCCGGTAGCTTCCGCCTGCCCATAAACGGTGCGGTCATAGCTATACTTAACCCACCAGCGAGGCTGTGCGGAAAGTTGCCTTACAGGCTCGTGCCGAATTAATGTGCGTTCCTGAATCTGAAAAATTTTTTGCCGCGCCGTCTAATTTTAATATATTGGCACTAAGGCGCTAAGAGTGCTAACACAGCCTATTGGGAGTGATAGCATATTGAGGCGCGAGTGCTCAGCGGTTGCCTGCGTCCCGCAGAGCTGTTTGAGCCCATTCCATCCAGGAGGATCTTAAAATATGGCAATTAAACCATTGGCAGACCGCGTTCTGATTGAAGCGGCACCTGAAAAAGAAGAGAAAATTGGCAGCATCTTTATTCCCGATACGGCCAAAGAAAAGCCGAATATGGGAATCGTCGTTGCTGCAGGTCCAGGCAAAGTCACAGACGATGGCAAAACTGTTCCGCTGCAGGTTAAAGCCGGACAAAAAGTGCTCTACGGAAAATACAGCGGCACTGAAATCAAAGAAAACGGAAAAGAATACCTCATCGTGCGTGAATCAGACATTCTCGCAATCGTTGAATAATCGTTTAAGAATACTTAAGGAGATAACATGGCAAAGATACTAGAATATGATGAAGTAGCCCGTGCAAAACTGATGACGGGTATTAACAAGCTGGCGAATGCTGTGAAAGTGACCCTCGGGCCACGCGGCCGTAACGTGGTCATCGACAAAAAATTCGGAGCTCCCACGATTACCAAAGACGGCGTGACTGTTGCGAAAGAAGTCGAACTCGAAGACCCATACGAGAACATGGGCGCACAGCTGGTGAAAGAAGTATCGACCAAAACCAACGACGTTGCTGGCGACGGTACTACCACTGCGACGATTCTCGCGCAGGCAATTGCACGCGAAGGTATTAAGAACGTCACGGCCGGCGCTAACCCGATGGATCTCAAGCGCGGTATCGATAAGGCAGTTGAGGCTGTCGTTGAGTACATCGGCAAGATCGCCAAAAAAGTCGAAAGCAAAGACATCGCTGCCGTCGCGACCATCTCTGCCAACAACGACCCAGAGATTGGTAAGCTGATCGCCGATGCAATGGAAAAAGTCGGAAAAGACGGAGTGATCACTGTTGAAGAAGCGAAGTCGATCGAGACAACCCTCGACACCGTCGAAGGTATGCAGTTTGACCGCGGTTATGTTTCATCGTACATGGTGACTGACGCAGAAAATATGACTGCAACTCTCGAGAACGCTTATGTGCTGATATACGATAAGAAGATCAGCGCCGTAAAAGACGTGGCTCCCATCCTCAACCAGGTAGCGCAGGCAGGCAAGCCTCTGCTCATTATCGCTGAAGATCTCGAAGGTGAAGCTCTCGCGACCATCGTGTATAACACGATCCGCAAGGCGATCAACTGCGTGGCAGTAAAAGCTCCTGGCTTTGGCGATCGCCGCAAGGCAATGCTTGAAGACATCGCGATACTCACCGGCGGCCAGGTGATCTCTGAAGAGCTTGGACAGAAGCTGGAAAACGCCAGTCTGCAGAACCTTGGAAAAGTGGAAAAGGTTATTGTCGAAAAAGAAAATACGACGCTCATCAAGGGCGCAGGTAAAGACAGCGACATCCAGCACCGCATCAAGCAGATCAAAAAACAAATCGAAGAAACTACTTCTGATTATGACCGCGAAAAACTGCAGGAGCGCCTTGCAAAACTCGCTGGCGGCGTAGCAGTTATCCACGTCGGCGCTGCGACCGAAGTCGAAATGAAAGAGAAGAAGGCGCGCGTCGAAGATGCGCTCTCAGCGACTCGTTCAGCGGTTGAAGAAGGTATCGTTCCCGGTGGCGGCCTCGCGCTGCTCAAGGCGATCGAAGTTGTCGAAAAACTGAAGCTCGAAGGCGATCAGGAAACTGGCAAGAACATCGTGATGCGCGCGCTCGAAGAGCCGATGCGGCAGATCGCTGCCAACTCCGGTCTCGAGGGTTCGCTCATCGTGAAGCAGGCAAAGAGCGAAAAAGACAACATCGGCTTCAACGCTGCAACACTCAAATGGGAAGATATGCTCAAAGCAGGCATCATCGACCCGGCGAAAGTTACCCGATCAGCTCTGCAAAATGCAGCGTCGATTGCAGGCCTCGTTCTCACAACCGAGTGCATCATTGCCGACAAACCAGAGAAGAAAGAAGCTCCTGCAATGCCTGGTGGCGGCATGGGAGGTATGGGGGATTTCTAAGTTCTCGCATTGCGCACTACCGCGCAGCAGACGATCCCTCTCTGGGGCCCTTCGGGGCCCTTTTTTGTTGTAAATCCGGTTTTGCGTCCGTCTGATTTAAGTAGAGTACAGAGGAGTACCGACTGATAAAGGAGATAAAGTATGAGCCGGTTCCTGGCATCATCCATGCAACTGTTTGCTGCACTCACTTTTTTATCGCAATCTGCATACGCGCAGGCGGCTGCCAAGGCACCTGCCGCAAAGGCCCCGCAAAAGAAGGCAGTTGCTAAGAAGGGTGCAACTGCCTCAGCTGAGCTGACCGGGGCTAATGAAGCGGATGCAGTAAATGTGGGGGAGCTTAACGCAGCGAATAATTATGGCCGTCCGTGGAAACGCAGCATGCTCGATTTGCGGGTTGGTCTCTTAGGCGGCAGTCCCATTCCGATTGGCCAGGCGGGCAAGGTGCTCGAAGTGGGGTGGGGCGGAAGGCTTTGGGCGTCGGCAGAGACGAGCTTTATCAAATTGCCGAAGTCAAAAATATTCGAGAACACGCTTCTCATTTATGAGTTCAGTTTCTATAAAGTGAAGGGTACATCCGTAACCAGTAAGATCGGCCAGGATACCGACGCCGATTTCGTTACGAATGCCGGTGCAATTGGCAAGGCCTACGATGTTCCTTTCTCGCCGAAATTTACCATGCGCTTTATCCCCTATCTGGGTTTTGGTCTGACCAACATCACCTCGGACACAAGGCTTGCGAGTGGCCAGACGATCCGCGCGGTGAGTGGTGACATTATTATGAAATACGGCGTGGCGGCTGCCTACGACTTCAACCGGCGCTGGCAGGCTCTGTTAACGCTGGATCACTATATCTATTTTGAAGAGAAAATCGGCATGTCTCTGCGCATCGGCCTGGGCGCGACGATGATGATTTTCTGATCGCTTTCAGCTTGTCAGGCTTATGATGGATGGTTTGGGATTTCCATAGCTGCTGCGGATGTCCATAGCTGCAGTGGATTTCCATAGCTGCAGTGGATTTCCATAGCTGCTGTGGATTTCCATAGCTGCTGCGGATTTCCATAGCTGCTGCGGATTTCCATAGCTGCTGCGGATTTCCATAGCTAACGTATTATGTCACATCCACCTGCATTTGACAGATAAACATATGTACACTTACATGGTGAGTTCACCCGCTCTGCAACGTTTCAGTTTGGTCTTTCGTGTGTCGTATCTTGAAAGGTAGCCTTCGTCTAAGAGTACAGAAGAGGACAATATGAAGTATCGTGCAGCACTTCTTTTCTCCCTGCTCGTTGGCCTTCTCCCTCTTGCCTGCGGGCGCGTTTCGGGCAAAGACGAACTGGCGAAGGAGTCGAACACCGCCGGCGTGGCAAACCCAAATTCGCCGGAGGGCTCCACACCCGGCGCACCGCCTGCCTATGTTTCGCACACGCGCATCAATCCTACGTTGTTGGAGGTGACCTTAAGCAAGGAACTCACCGATGCGACGGCGACGAATACCTCGAACTTCCTCTTTAACAATGGGCTGCAGGCGACGGCCATAGTGAAAAAGGCCGGCGAGCCGGCGACGCTGCAGATTACGACCACGACGCAGCAGCAGATCAACTACACGCTGACGATGCTGAATCTCACGACAGTGGAGAACGTGAATCTAAGCGGCGTCATCCAGATTACCTTTGAAGGTCTGCCGTCGCCGGCGATAACGAGCGTCGCCTGGAAAGATCCATCAGCGCCGGCAAATCCTCTGCCCGGCACAGCGTACGGGATTAGCCTCTGTACTTTGGCATCGGGCTCAGGTTCCGCATGTACCACAGCGCCGTTTTACAACCGCAATGCGCTTTATGGCATTCTGACAGGCGGTAGCGCGGTGGCATACCGTTACAAGATTGATGCCGGCGCCTGGTCTGCGGAAATTCCGATCGCAACGCCTTTCAATCCCACCGGACTTTCTGACGGTTACCATACAATTTACTTCATTGGTAAGCATACGAACGGCTACTGGCAGTCAGAAACCGCAAGCGATGTGTTCACGTTCTCTTACGTGCAGGATGCGACAGCGCCGGAAGCCTACATCGATCCTTTGACGTATCCTGCGTCAGTTACAGCATCCACGAGCTTCAACGTGCGCGTGATTGGTTCGGATGTGACGTACTTTCTCTACTGCCTGAATAACGGCAGCATTACGGACTGCGCGACGAGCACCTGGCAGGGCTTGAGCTCGCCGCCCCTGGCGAGTTTGGGCTATGCGAATCCAATTGGCAGTTACCCCGCTGCGCTGCAACCGGGCGCTGTGACGATCAAGGTGCGCGGCATCGATGCTTCGGGCAATGCACAGGCAAGCCCGATTGCCGGCGGCGAGTATTCATGGGTGGTGGATACGGGTACGGTAGAGGCGGTATTTAATAGCTCCGATATTACTGCGCTCAGTATGACAGGTACAACAGCCAGCGTGCGCGTAACGAACAGCGGTGGAGCGGTATCTTATAAAGGTAAGATTGTCTCTGGTACGGACTGCGATACTGGCACTTACTGGAATGTTTTGCCGGAGATAACGAATCTTTCGACGCCGATTACCGCGACCGGTCTTTCGTCCAACGGGGGTTATTATACGGTATGCGCGATCGGCAAGAGTTTGGGTAACAACTGGCAGGGTGGCTGGAGTAATACCGCAACTGCTTCTGTCGTTACTAAATACAGCTGGATCGTGGATACCACAGCGCCGACGGCATCGTTTACGTGGCTGACGGATCCTTACAGCAAGCCGAGTACGCCGACGACAGTGACGCACTACGAGTGGCAGGTCTCGACCTCCGACACTGTGACGAAGTATAGCTATGCAGTAGTGAGCGGAGCGGGTAATGCCTGTTCCACAGGTACATATAGTTCGGAAACTCCGGTTGCGACGCCGATTGTATTTGATGCGGCGACTTCTGGAGTCAATGTCTATAAGCTGTGCGTAATTGCAAAAGATGCGGCGGGCAACTGGCAATCCACAAGCTCCGCCACAACCGAAGGCGAATGGACAGTCGATAAGGAGCCACCGGCCAATAATCCAGGCTTTGCGAGCGTGTCGCAGTCGGCGCGCAGCTTCAGCGTTCCCGTGATACAGTTTGATATCGATAACACGAGCGCGCCGACAGACGCATATTACTACAAGATTGAAGTAGCGAAAGATACTGCCTTTACTGCGCCGCTTGTATCTACCTTGACTGTCGAAAGCTGTAAGAGCGAGACGAGCGCGAATTGTCCTTCGACTTTGACGACGAAACAGGTGACGGTGACTGTGGATCCTTTTACGCAGGGGTCGGTCTATGCGCGTATTCAAGCAGGGGATAAGGCAGGTAACTACCGTACGGATTACTCGGCGACGAGCGCTGAGCACTATGTAGTAGGTAAAATCACCGGGAAGGTAGTATCGATTACCAACAGCGCGATTTCGGGCGTAACGGTGAGAATGCAGGATTCGGACGGCAGCTCGCTTGCCTCGCTTTATCCTGACCAGACGACGAATGCGACGGGGGATTTCACCTTCAATAACATCCGCACCGCGAAGAGCAGGTATCGTATCCTGGTAGCGCCTTCTGATACCACGTATTATCCTGCGATGAAACAGAAAATCAGCGTACAGGCTGAAGGATCAGGCGGAACCGTTTACACTCCAGCAGGTTATTTTACGCTCGTGGCGAAAACTGCCACCACGCCGCAGAACGTTGTCGGAAAAATTGTCGATGCCGACGATGGCTATGGCTTAGGCTATGCAAAGGTGGAGCTTTTAGACTATGCCGGCGCAGTTGTGGGCAGTTTTCAGCGTTCTGTCTATACGAACACAGCAGGACTGGCGGACTGTGATGACGTAGGCCCGGCGGGCGATCCGCCGACCAACATACCCAAGACTCGCTCGAATAATGTGGCAACACAAATTGCCCACATTTGCGGCGACTTCGCCTTTACGAATGTTTCGCCAGGTACCTATACGCTTAAAGTTACAGGCGTAAGTTGGGCTTCGGGCAATCAAACCTATAACGATCTCCTTAAAGAAGATATCATTGTACCCGGCGAACCCGAATCGCCTTTCCTCATCGTTGCGGCGGGCGGAGGCACTGCTTCGAGACTCTACTTGCCGACGACGCACACCCTGCGTGTAGGACCGGCGATTATGGGCGGGGCAGCTCCCAATGCGGGGGCGCATGCGATTGCGATCAGCTCATCGGGTGCGCCGCTCGACAGAAAATTTCTGTTCGTGCGCGGCAACAATACCAACAACACACGAATTTTTCTTCCCAATGACCGCTCTTCGTCGATGACAGGGCCGAATTTAAGCGGCAATGCCGGCAACGGCGCGCACTCCTTCACGATACCGAGCGGCACGCATGCCGGTAAGGTGCTCATCATCCATGGCAACAATTCCGCTACGACTTCGCTCTACGATCCGGCGACGAATACCATGGTCGCAGGGCCGAACGTCGTGGGCACTGCCGGCAATAATGTGAGTTTCGGGGCAAACTCGTTTGGTATTCCTTCGGGAGTGCATGCGGGTAAGATCATGCTCATTCAAGGCGGCAACACCAGCCCCGGTACCACCAATACCTCGGTTTACGATCCCGCAACCCACACTTTCAGCGCGGGCCCGGCATTGCCGGCCAACGCCTTTACTGGTGCTTTCAATAAGGCAATTACGAGCGGCACGCAGTCCGGTGAAATCCGCGGTATTCTGGGCGGTGGTTCGAATAACACCGCGCTTTACGATCCGGCTTTGCATACCTTCGCTGCAGGCTCAACGCTTTCAGGAAACGCCGGTAATGGTGCGCAGGCATTCGACATCACATCGGGTGCAGAGAGCGGCAAGACGCTCTTTATTCATGGCGGTGCAGCAACTACGACGTCGCTCTACGACCCAGCGACCGATAGTTTTGGTACAGGCCCTGCGTTACCGGCTAATGCAGGCGCGGGGGGAAGTAATTTTACAATTCAATCCGGACCGCAGTCGGGTAAGATTTTTGTAGTTCTCGGTAACGGCACCGCAAACACCGCGCTTTATGATCCCGCAGCGCATAGCTTTGCGGCGGGCCCTGGTTTGGGTATTAACGTCAACACTGGTGGTTTCGTGATACGCCTGAATTCTGTCGCGACTGGCCGGTTGCCGCTCGTCAAAACCCTTGTGGGCCAGGATCTCAAAGTGCTGCTGACCTGGGGCGCTTCGGACCCGTTGGATCTCGATTTGCATACCGTGGGTACGCTCCCCACGGGGCAAACAGTAACGAACGTCAACGGCGACGATTGCGGTACCGGCAACAATACACTGTTTCACGTCTGGGCGGCGCGGCCTAACGTGGGCATGAGCTGGGCGCAGCAGTATAGCGCCAAGTCGCGCACATACATCCAGGGCAATGCTTCATATAACAGCTATAACTACTTTCCGCTCGACCCCAATACAACCACTGCACTCGTGCAGGATACCACTAGCGGTTTTGGCCCTGAGGCGATCAACTTTATCGGCGGCTATACGAATGGCACGTACTGGTTCTCGGTTGCCAACTGGAGTGGGTGGTATTGGAGTATACCTTATTACTCGAATCAGGGCGCCACTAAGGCTAACCAGCAGTGGGATGTCACCAACGTAGAAATCAAGGTCTATGATGCAGAAGGTCTTGCATTCCAGATAACTGCGGGCGAGCCGAGCGTGGCACCAGATTTTACCGAGGCCGCTTCGCAGTCGGGTTGTTCATCCACAACCGACTGGCAGCAGTGCGAGTTGTGGCGCGCGTTCAAACTCACCGTCTCGGGCTCAGGCCCGGCGGGTCGCATTTATACGCCTGTCAATCAATATGCCAACTGGCCCGATGCCTCGGGCACACAGGACCAAAGCAAATGCAAAATGGGAGGTAGCTGGTAATGCGCCGGTTATTATCTTACACTGTACTCGCCTGGCTGGGCATCAGCTCGCAGGCCTGCGTGGGCAAGTTTCTGTCGAATCTGCTTTCGACTGAGAACGCCAATTTCAAGTTACTCGAGGTGGTACCGGTTTCCAACACCAAAATCCTCGTCGGCTTCAATAAGCCGCTCGACTACTCGCGGGGAGCGCTCACTGTGAGTAACTACTCGATACCCGGGCTCAATCTTTCATCGGTAGAGAAGGGGCCCGAGTCGAACCAGGTCTACCTGCGGCTGGACCCCAACGATCCGGTGCGCATGCAGCGGCAGCTTTATACGCTTACCGTAAGCGGCGTGCAGAATATCTATTGGGATGACCTTTTGCCCGGCGCTGAAAACCGCAGCAAAGAGTTTATGGGTGCGCGCTGGCTACGTGCGACTTGCCTTGATGACAGTGGTAACTCCACCTGCCCGCCGAGTGGCACGAGCATGACGAGCGACGTCACGGTGACCGTGCGCGGCGACTATGCAAAGGGTGTGAAATACCGCTGGGCGCTCTCGAAATGGGATACCGGTAGTTCTGCGTATCTTGCCGTTACCTCGGGTTTGGCCCATTCGCCCAATCCGCAGAGCCCGGAAATTGACATCAACACCACTTTTACGGTACCTGCAGCCATCGGCACGGGCGATTTCCGGCTCGAAATGCTGATCCAGGACGATGCAGGCGCCTGGCAGCCCGCTTCTGACACGACGTATTACCTCTTTACCGTAGACAATACCTCGGTCGCGAACATCGGCCTTTCGAACGTGCCGGCTTCTCTGACGAGCACGACGGTGACCGCAATTAACGTCGTTTACCGTAACTGTGTCGAGACGGGTTTTCCCAATGGTTTTGCCTCGCCTTGCTATTCGGCCTCAAGCCCGGTGGCAGAACAGATACCGACCTATTATAAGTATCGCCTCGGTACCAAGGCGGGCAGCGTGCCAGGCGATTGTGCAGGCGGTGGCTATACCTTCGGTGCGTGGAGTGCCAGCCGTGCGACCAACTTACCGGTTGTAGAAGTTCTTCCCTCGAGCCAGTGTTACCTGATCCAGGTGCTTGCCGCCGACAACGTGGGTAATTTCCAGTGCGACACGACCGGCAACGATTCCGACCCCGGCAAATGCACCAACCCCGCAGGACCCGGGGATGGTAGTCGTAACCAGTTCTTTTCCGGGGATACGTTGAGCAAAACCTGGCAGGAGGCACGCTTCCTGCTCGATAACACTCCGCCCACTGCGGCGTTTGATACCAACACTCTGCCGCCCGCGACAACTTCGGCCACGAGCTTTGCCGTCGTCGTCGATGCGACGGGTCTCGATAAATACCGTTACCGGGTGATCGGCACTGGCTTTTCCGGCACCTGGTCGGCAGACAAGACACCGGGACCCTCGGGCGAACTCATCTCCGGCGCGGGGCTTACCAATGGAAATTATACGATTGAAATCATCGGCAAGGACGCGGCGGGTAACTACCAGTCCACCTCGACGCCGACAAGCTATACTTTTACTGTCGATACGAGTGCGCCAACCGCTACACTTGCCTCGCATGCGACTTGTATGGGGGGAACCGGCCTGCCGCCAAACCCCACTAACCGCAATTGCGTCGATATTCAGGTCAATGGCGTAACCTATTACAAATACAAATGGGTGACGGGCTCAACCTGTGGCACAGGCGGATATTACGATGGAGCTGACCCGGATACAGATCCTGACCAGTTTACGGCCGCTACTGATTTCACTACGACCAATTATTTGGGTTGGACAGACGGACAGATCTACAGTCTTTGTGTCATCGGTTCGAACAACGGCAC
>CAYOZO010000067.1:15026-18691 GCA_964408405.1 uncultured Turneriella sp. | reverse complement strand
TGCTGTTGCTTTATCACCGGTGCCAAACAGCCCGTCGTTTGAATCATCGTAAGTTATCGTTACGGAATAATTCCGGGTACCCCGCAACATGTACAGCGGGTAAAGCAGGCGCCCATCGTTATCAGTTTTTTCACTGGCACTTGCCAGAGTCTTTGGTGTCCCGGAGGCATCCGTGTAAACGATACGCACTAACCGGCGCGCGGGTAGCCCTGTCGCATCGATCAGCAGCAGCGGCTTACTGTCATTGATTTCATTCTCGCCCGGAGGTGAGGCGTCATAGGTGCAGCTTTCATGCAGCAGGAGCGTTACGATGAGGAACAGGTTTCGCTTCATAATTTCAATTTTCAGTCATTCTGACAGGCATCCGCGCATGCCCGGCAACAAAATTCTGCATCAAGAGCAGCTGGCGGTGGTGGCTGGAATCAGGATAGACCTGTGCGCGCCGGTCGAGTTCGGCAAGCGCAAAGATGCGCCAGACCTTTTCGCAGATATACATGCGGTTAACATCGCAGTCAAATTCACTGGCTAGCAGCAACTTTGTCTCTTCAAGCTCTCTGGTCAAGAGACTCCGGGCTTCGGCAGGCATGAGCGCGGCTGCCGCTTCCACATACTCGGCGAAGGCTTTGGCGACTTTCGGGCGTTTTGCTGCCGAGACCGCGTGCTCGGCCAAGAGCGCATGCGTGCCCTCCCATGTTTCGTTGATGATCGCGTCATTGAGCACGCGCGGCAGAACGCTGAAATCGCCTAAAATCCCATTGCCGCCGTGCAGAATGAGCGCTTCTTTGACGACCACTGCGCTGTACTGCGTGACAATTGTCTTCAGCAACGGAACGAGAAGCAGCGACAGTGGTTCGTCTTCTTCGGAGAGCGCAAATGCGCGAAAACTGATAAAAGTTAGTGCATCCCGTAGTAGTCGCATTTCCTCGAGCGTGCGCACAACACTCGGGAACTCCGCCAGTTTTTTTCCATACGCCTCACGGGTTCGTGTGTACGCCTCGGCCTCGAGGACACCGCGCGCAATATGCCCCAGGCCCCCGCAAATGACGTGCAGGCGCGAAGTCTTGAGAATATACTTAATCAGGTTGGCGAGCCCGTGCGCGGGACGCCCGAGCGCAGTTGCTTCGCAGTCTTCGTAAACGCTTTCAACGGTGAGTTTGCCCTTTGAACCGATGATGTCCTTCTTCCGCAGCAGACGGCAGCCATTGAGGCTGCCGTCGCGGCGGTAACGGCTCACGAGAAAGAGGCCGACAATATTCGTACCGGCCAGCTTAGCGGTTGTGACCCATACGTCGCCCGGGTTGGAGCAGAACCATTTCTCGCCATTGAGCAGGTACGTGCCGTCGCTCTGCAAACTTGCAATGGTACGGTTTGCTGCTACGTTGCTGCCGCCAACCCTCTCGGTCACATATTGCCCCGCCATGAAGTGCGACTTGCTCGCAGGGTCGGTGAGCAGCGGCAAAAACTTCTCTTTTTGCTCTTCGGTACCAATGGCCCGCAGTGCGTGAATCAATCCTTCGGTCATGGCGAGCGGGCAGGCGACGCCGCATTCGCCATTCATGTTGGTGAGCACTGCAAGCGCCATGCGGTGCGGAATACTGAATTCGTATTTCCAGCTATCCTGGCAGTCGAGATTCACAACGCCGTAATCGTAAAAAATTTTTCGTAGCTCAACTTGTTCAGGCGCGTAGCGGATTTCGTCGATACGCTTTCCCGTACGATCGTATTGCACGAGCTCGCCCCACTTGCCCTCGCGATGGCAGGCGATCGTCAGCTCATTGACTATACCCCCCGCGAGTTGACCGAGTCCTGAAAGATGTTCGCGCACTGCTGCCAGGTAGCTGCTGTCGGTATTGGCCGAATTCATGGCGAATGCCTGCCAAAGCGCCGGTGTCTCTTCAAAAAAATTCCAACCCTGTGTGCCGGTGTAACCAGTAAGGTCGAAATCCCTCAACCCCGGATTTTCCTTCACTGTGCTCATAGGTTTCAAAGGTGCGCTTCGAACAGCATGTCAAGAACTGGCAGGTCTTCAGGAACTTCGGCCTGCGGGACTATGACTACTGCCCTGCCCGCTGCATCGGGTATGAAAAAGGAGTCACCCCACTTAACGCTGAAAGATGCATCGCCACAGGAAAGCTCCGCCTTTCTGCCGAACCAGGTAATTACAGATGCCTTTGCAGAACGCAGAGCCACAAGGCCTGTGTCTGCCTTATGGTAGCTCACGCGAAAGCGCGGCGTGATCAGGTCACTGGAAAAATCGGCAATATCGGGATCTTGTTCATGCACGCAGCGGATTGCCTTGTCAAGATGCAGTTCGCGGCCGCGGCCAAAGTCGTAGATGCGGAATGTGTAATCGGATGTCTGCTGGATTTCATAAAAGAGCAGCCTGCCCGTGGTGCTGTGTACCAGCCCTGGAAAAAGCGTCACGACTTCACCGGGCTGTGGCTTGAACTCATGAAAAACGGACAGCGGGTCAGGTAGTTGGTCGAGTTGGCGCAATACCTCGGGCGAATGTTCGCGCTTGAGTCCGAGGTACATACGCGCCTGCGGGTCAGCAGTAAGAATCGTCCATGCCTCCATCTTGCCATTGCCTGCGAGATGCAGCGCTTTGACGTCGTCGTCAGAGGGATGGTTCTGTACTGAAATAGGTTCTGCGGTCGAGAGCACTTTGAGCATGAAGGGGACCGCCGCGCCTGTACCCATGTTTTGTGTCCAGAATTCTGCCAGTGGCCTATCAGATGCTCCGACCTGGATACGTACAGGAAACTGCGCCAGGTCAGAAAAAAGTACATACTCTCCGATTCTTTCGGCCGAAGTGTTGCCCGTGAGTTTGTCGAGGTGCCCGCCGCCCCAGGGTTTTGGGACTGCGTATGGAATGAGTTTGTAGATGACCTGCTCTGCGGCCACGTTGGCATGATCGGACGTCGAATCAGGCCTGCGATCATTATTCGACCTGCCGCAGTTAGGGCTGCTCGGCCTATGAAAGAGATTTTCGATGCGATGCACGGTAAGAATGCGGCAGAATGACAGTGAGCCGAGGGCTTTCCCGTTTTTATCGCGGCCTGTTTGCCGTGGCCCTGCTCTCCCTGCCGCTGGTATTTTTCTACAACCTTGAACTCTTTGGCTGGCTCAACTGCCGCAAAGACGCCACCGCGCTGAACTACTTCTTTTTGACGTTGACTTCGCTCGCCGACGGTCTCTGGATCATGATGCTCGCGACCGTCGTGCAGAGCGTTGGCCCGCGCAACTTCAAGGCATTCCTGATCGCGCTGGTGCTCGGCAACATCGTCTTGCAGATTACAAAGTATTTCGTCGATGCCGACCGGCCACTGCGCCTCCTCGGTGAAAGCGCAGTCTGTATCCTGGGTCAGCCTCTCACAGTTCGCAGTTTTCCTTCGGGGCACTCCTTTTCCGTCGGCCTGCTGTTCATGTTCCTGCGCCCGCGCCATTCCTGGGTGGGAGCTATTGCGTTGCTGGTGATGGCGCTCCTGGCGGCAGTCTCCCGCGCCTACGTGGGAGTACATTTTCCGCGCGATATCGTAAGCGGCTTTCTGCTGGCGGTATTTTCTTTCCTGGGGGCTGAAAATCTTTCGCAGAAGATCGCCTTCCGCGAAACATCGCTTACATTGCGCAAGGGACTCGTAGCCTTTCTAGGTCTGGGCACTGCG
>CAYOZO010000067.1:0-15001 GCA_964408405.1 uncultured Turneriella sp. | reverse complement strand
TTTTGCCTACCACGAAAAGACACGCGAGCTCGAACCGTTTTTGACACCCGCAGCGTGGGTGGTGGTGATGTACTGGTGTCTGTACGCGGCGCGGCTGCTGGTGCGGCGGTATAGATAGCCCTACACTACCACCTTGTGATACGCCAGTATCAGCCGCTTGATCGCCTCGGCAAGCATCACCGGTGCCTGGTCGAACGTCTCTTCGTGTATCCACAGGTGCTCTTTGAACAGGTGCTCGGCGATCGAGCGCGTGCCAGTCTGTACCGCGAGCACGTGGATGTTCTGCCGCGCATAGTCCTGCGCCAGCTCCTTGAGCTCCTGGCTCTGCGGGCTTAGAATTTCTTTCTTCAAATCTGCACGCGCGCGGTGGCCGCGAAAATCTGACACCATCACAATAAACTTCGTTGCCGATTCAGGTGAAAACTGCTCTGCGGCATAGCGCAGCACCTGTGACTCGTCGATCGTGTCGCCGTTCCAGTTATCGGTCATACATTGAAACAGGTGGCGCTTCTGTGTCTCCACCGGGTTTTCCCCATCAACAGAGATGTACTGGTTGATGTCGATCGAGCGTTTCATGTTATCGAAGTCCGAATAGCCGAAAACCTTGAGCGGTATCTTGCGGTCCCAGAGTATTTCGACAGCCGACTGCAGCGCGATAATTGCCGAGACGGCTGCCTTGAAATTGAACATGCGGCGGCCTTTCGCCAGTACAAAAATGAACTCCACGCCCTTGAGCTTGTTTTCCGAGTGCAAGATACGCGTGCGGTCAAAGATACGGTCGTTGCCGGCATGCGCCTGGTACGTGATATAGCGCCGCGCATCTACGCGGTGCCCCTGTGCCATGAGTCGGCGTTCGATTTCGGGCTCGGCGTCGAGCGCATTCTCGAGATCCATCTGCAGTTCAGAGAGCATCTTGCCGAACGAATCATAAAAGTCGTCCAGGTCGTAGCCCATGTGGTATTCCCACTTGGGTTTGTATTTTTTTAAGAAATCCTGGAACAGCTGCTCGGTGCGGTAGCCCCACGCGCCGCCACCGCCAGCGGGTTCGCCCTGCCCGGCATTCCCCTGCGTATCCGAGCCGTACCAGGCGTCGGGGCCTTCTTTGATGTTGCCGCCGGTCTCAGGCGTGTCGATGCGCAGCCCCTTCTTGAGCTCCCTGCCGTCGAGGCGCTTCTCGGCCTTGCCGGTCAGCGCTTCACGAAAGTGTTTTTTTTTATCCCAGTCCGGGGCGGCGATCTTCTTATTGCGACCCCGCGCCCTTTTGCTCAGGACTTTTTTTTTACCCTCTGCCAGCGAGGCGAATACGTCTTCCCACGGCAGGTCAGAGAAAATACGGTCGAACAGGCGGCGAATCTTAACGCGGTCATCGTTGCTGACGAGCATCCCTGCGTAGTAGATGTCAACACCGCGCTTCATGGTTTCGAGTGCATCACCCTGAGAAACAAAACGCGAGGCATGCGCGAGCAGGCGGAGCATATGCTCTTCGCGGTAGCGCACCGTTTCGGCGAGGTTTTCACCGATTTTTTTCTCTTTCGCGGCTTCGTCAGCCTTCGTATGGAAAAGCGTCAGCTTCTGTACCAGCGTCTGCCTGAGTGGCGAGCTGTCTTCACCAAATTCGTGCGCAAGCACCGCGCTGATGACTTCCTCTATTTCCTGCGGGCTTTCAAGCACCGGCACGTGCAGGTTGAAGAAACGGTTTCTAAGCGCGCGCGAGATGGTCTGCTGGTTGCGACTGCGGCGCGTGCGTTTGATGGCTATGACCCGGCATTCACCTTCTTTGCGCAGTATCTGCTCGCCTTCTGCCTCGGGTGGCAGCGCCAGGCGACCGGCATGATCGAGCAGCATGTTGAGCTTTTCGATGAGTTCAGAACCGGCGGCATCGATGTTTTCGAGTATGATGAGGTCGCCACGGCGCAGACCTGCAACCAGCGGACCATCCACCCAGCGGACTGAGGTACCATGTGGCCTTAACGCTCCGATGATATCGCTCGTGTGCATGCCCCGCGAAAGGAAAATCTCTGTTACGGGGCGATTGTGGTGTTCCGCCCAGGCATGGCACAGCTCCAGGATCCGCGCCGCATCGTCACCCTCGAGCAGCAGGTTATCATTTGCGGTGAGCGAGGTTTCCATTTGTTCCAACAGGCGCGCGCGGCTACGGGTTACCGGAAAGTACAGCCGTTGTCCGCGGCTGCCTTCGCCACCCGCAGAAAGATACTTCTCATCTGCCTGAGCCGCAGTAAAGATCTCGTAATCTCGCCTGAGCGCGGTTAGTTCGTACTCCATGAGCCCGGCTGCGAGCTTAAGGGCATACTCGCGGTCTGCTGCCAGGCGAAAGACATTGACATAGTTACTGAAAATGAGATCGCGAAAGGCCGGCGCTTCGATGTCCTGGATACCCGCAATCACTGCCCGGTTCATGGCACGCTGCGCGGTGCGCAGGTTAAAGTGGTAGTGTTCCAAATCGTCTTTTGCCAGCTCGTTCTTCCAGATAGCGGCTTCCAGTATCCTCTGCAACAGGACGATTGTGTCGGCAATGCTGCCGTACTCTTCGGGGTAGAGCCCGCGCAGAATTTGCTTTTCTTCTTCGGCCGGGTAATGGTCGAGATAGATAGTTGTAAAGTGCCGCGCGATCGATTCGGGCAGGTTCTTGCGGCCCTCAAAGCCACGCGCGGGGTTCTGCGGCGCCACAAAAGAGAAACGCTCATGTGCCACAATCTCGCTGCCGTCCTTTTCGAGCAGCGCCAGACGGCGCCGGTCAAAGACGCTGATGAAGCGCTTGAGTATTTCGGGCGAGGCAAGGTTCATTTCATCGGCGACAAAGGTGTAACCCTTTTCGAGCGCTTCGGTCAGCGGCCCGTTATTCCACTGGAAGCCGTCTGGAAGAACGCGGAACGATCCCGACAGGTCTTCGGGCAGCGTATCCTGGTT
Organism: uncultured Turneriella sp.; assembly: GCA_964408405.1. Classification (GTDB taxonomy): domain Bacteria; phylum Spirochaetota; class Leptospiria; order Turneriellales; family Turneriellaceae; genus Turneriella. The sequence continues at coordinate 12,073 of CAYOZO010000067.1, read as the reverse complement.
GAAGCTGAAGCGTATGGTCGGTAGCGAACGAATGCGGTTGATGTAGTAGATGAGGGCATTTTTGCCCACCCCCGCATCGCCGACGAGCAGCAGATTTTGGCCTTCGATCAACGGAAAAAGGATCTTCCGCAGATTGTTTAGGGTCGTTTCGGTAAGAACAAGTTCCTGGTGAAAAACCAAACCCTTTTCTGCGGGAGAAATATCCGCGGCGTCGATGGCGATTCCGGCGATTTCGGGCATGTTGTATCCTTATGCTTGAGCAGTCATCGCGTGCATATGCACGATGGCTTGCGGCAGGGTTTGCTTTGGCAATCCGATGTAAACGAGTTCAGGGCCCAGGTTAGGCACGGCTTCGAGCCTGTGCACGAACTTGCCGGTGCGATTTTTTGCGCAAGATACGTCCGCTAATCGGCAAAAATTCATCCGCAAATCGTGCCGATTTGCTTATGCGAGGCGCCAAGAGGCGCGAATTTTTGCCGATTTTCGCTTATGTCCAGGCAAAACGCGGCCCCGGCTCGCGCAAAAAATCGCCTTTTTGCTTTTTTGCATGAGCTAGCACACAGGCTCTTAGGGTTTAGCACTGTGGTGTGCCGAGTGCCAACTATGTGCTTGACGGGCAATTTTTCCTTTTCGGGTATAGCCCATGATTTCAGTAACGGGCTTAAAGAAGAATTTCGGCGAGTATGAAGCCGTGAAACAAATCAGCTTTTCGATCGGCAAGGGCGAGGTCGTAGCCTTGCTTGGTCCCAATGGCGCCGGCAAGACCACGACCATGCGTATGCTCACCGGGTATTATGAACCCACTGCGGGCAGTGCGACGATTGGCGGTTACGATGTGCAGAAAGACAGACGTGCTGTGCAATCGCTCATTGGCTACCTGCCGGAAAGCGCCAGCTCGTACCCTGACATGCTGGTCTCGGAGTTCCTGCAATTTATCGCACAGAGCCGAGGCCTTTCGGCGGAAGCCGCGGAAAAGGGAATCGAAAAGGCCGTCAAAGTAACCGATCTCACCCGATATCTCTACACTCCCATCATGCACTTGTCAAAAGGTTACAAGCAGCGCGTGGGATTAGCTGCGGCCCTGCTGCACGACCCGCAGGTACTGATTTTGGACGAGCCTACTTCAGGCCTTGACCCCAACCAGATCAATGAAATACGGCAGCTCATACGCGATCTGTCAAAAGAGAAAACCATTATTCTGAGTACTCACATTTTGAAAGAGGTTGAAGACACCTGCCAGCGTGCGATCATCATCGCCGACGGGCGTATCGTACTCGATGACAAGCTCGAGCGCATCCAGCGCATGAAAGAAGGGCGCGAAATGTGGGAGTTTGCACTGAAAGGGCGTCAGGCTGCCGCGCTGGCAAAAATTCAGGCGCTTTTGAGCGCGGGTGAAAATGTTTCGCTCATTTCAGAAAACGACATTGAAACCCGCTTCGCTGCAGAAACGAGCAGCGGCTTCAACGAGAAGCTGTTCGCGCTTGCGGTGAGCGAAAAATGGACCTTGCGCGAAATGTTCATGCAGAAGCAGAGCATCGAAGACGTATTCGCACGACTAACTGCCAAGGCCACGGAGGGCCAGGGGCAATGAGAGCCATGGATGGCGGTAATTGCCAAGGCCACGGAGGGCCAGGGGCAATAATACAAAACGGGAGCAACTATGCAATTCCTCAAGCGTTTTGACGTTGACTGGGCAAATGTGAAGACCGTTTACCGGCGCGAGCTGGCAAACTACTTCAATACGCCCATTGGCTACATTTTTCTCGGGATCTTCGTGATTCTGGTTAACTTTTTATTTTTCTTTATCACGCGCTTCTTTGACCGCGGCTACTCGCTACAGGGACTGTTTGACATGCTCAAGCTGATTTACCTCGCGTTTATTCCGGTTATCACGATGCGCCTGTGGGCCGAAGAGCGCCGCAGCGGTACGGTCGAGCTTTTGCTCACCCTGCCCTTCAGCGAACTGGAGCTGATTCTGGGTAAGTACCTGTCGGCGTTTATTTTTCTGGGTATTGCACTTGCGACAACGCTGGTACTCCCCCTGATTGCTTTCTATGTTTCAGCGCCCGATATCATGGTGCTCATTGGTTCATACCTCGGCGCGTGGCTTTCGGGTTCGGCGTACATTGCGATGGGACTCTATGTTTCATGGCTCACGCGCGACCAGATCAGCGCGTTTTTGCTGAGCTTTGTGGCCTGCCTTTTTGTTTACCTGCTGGGCTACCAGCCGGTGCTGCAGTTCTTCGGCCCATTCAAGGAGCTCCTGGGTTTCCTGTCGGTGTCATGGCACCAGGATTCGCTCTCGGCAGGGCTCTTCGACACGCGGGATTTGCTCTACTATATTTCATTTTCCGCGATCTTTCTCTATCTAAATAAGGTAAGCATTGAAAAATTCAGACGGGGTCATTGATGGAACAGATTAAGAACTTTCTCGCTTCTCGCCGTGCCACAACGATTCTGTACGTGGCGCTTTTCTTCAGTTTCAGCTACCTGAGCTACGGAGCTTACCTGCGGATTGATCTTTCCTCAACCGGGGCGATGCGGATTTCGGGAACAACGAAGAATCTGTTGCGCAGCCTGCCGGAGAAAGCGACGATTGAGCTTTTTGTCTCAAACGATCTGCCGGATGAGGCGGTGTTGGTGGCGCGAAAGGCGCGTGACTTTATCCAGGAATACGCCAATAGTTCGCGCGGCAGAGTGAAGCTCATTGTTCTCGACCCGGACAGTGACAAGTCCGCTGCAGAACGCGCGCGTTCTCTGGGCATACAGCAGCTCGATATCGCGGTGCGTGGATCGAAAAAAGCGCAGGCGCAGAGCATCTACTTCGGCCTTGCGATCTCGTATGGCACAAAATCCGAAACTGTAAATAACCTGATCGGCCTCTACGAACAGCAGGATCTGGAAAACCAGCTCACAGCGCGTATCTTCAAGATGGTGAAACCCAACGAACACCGCATTGCGCTCCTCGCCGGCCACGGCCCTTTTACCCTGAAGAAGGAGCGCAGCCCGACTTCGATCTCTATCTTTGCCGAAAAGGTTGCGACCTTCTATAACGAAATCATGGAAGTCAATACCTCGACGATGGATATTCCGGTCGAGGTCTCTACGCTCATTGTCATGCAACCGGGCGCGCTTTCGCCCCTGGATAAATTCCGCATCGACCAGTTTTTGATGCGCGGCGGCAACCTGATCGTTGCTGCATCCGGCATGGAAGTGAGCTTCGGGCAGCAGTTCATGGCCTCGACGGCAAATCCGGACCTTAAAGAATTTCTCAAAGGCTATGGCATCGAACTCGGCGAAGACATGATCAACGAGCCGAAGCCCAACCACTTTGTGCCGTTCGTACAGCCGGTAAATGCTTTGCAGATGATGAAGTTTCCCTACCCGCCCTGGGTAGTGGTTACCAAAGATGGCCTAAGTCAGGAGCATCTGGCGACCAAGGGTAATGCGGCGCTCACCATGCCTTACACCTCGAGCGTCAAGACCCTAGATGAGAAACTCCCCACAGGAGAGGGCAAGTTTAAGGTGGATGTACTCGCGAAATCCACGCCTGACTCCTGGGCGCAGGCAAACTTTGCTTTCTTAGATCCCACAAAAATGGAAGATATGCTCGCCGCGCCCAAGCAAAATACAGGGAGCTATAATCTGGCAGTCATGGTACAGGGGAAATTTGCCAGCCAGTATGCAACTCAGGCCCCGCCAAAAGAGGCTCCGGCATCGTGGCTAAAATCTGCCGAAAAAGAGGCGACCATATTGGTTCTCGGTTCTGCCTTCACTTTTAGTAACCTGACTTTCATTTTGAGTGAAATGACAGGGTTGCCGCTGCTCGAAGAAAACAACAAGATGGTCTTTGCCGCCATAGACATCATGCACGGCAACCAGGAGCTCGTGGAGTTGCGCAAGAAAGCCAGCCCGCGTATCAAGCCTAAATTGGTTGAGGACACGGGGCGTAAGATTCTTACGCTGCTGGCTTTTGCCATTCCCCTGCTGGGAATTGCGGCAGCGGGTGTTTACCGCCTGACGCGCCGGCGGAACCTGAATCCTGCTCAATGAGGTGACTATGCCAATACAAAAGAAGAATACCATCCTGGCAATAATAACCGGGGCAGTTTTCCTGCTCGCGTTTCTTGTAAACGATCCATTCCTGATTTTTGAGAAGAGCTATGAAAAGTCGAAGCCGGTAATCGCAGGCCGTGCTGAACGCGTAAAAAAGATTACGGTAATCGACGGGGCGCAGAAGCGTATCTTTACGCGCTCCACCGAAGGCTGGTCGGTCGAACTGGCGGGTTCTCCGCTCGGCGTACAGCGTGCGGATGCAACCAAGGTCGATACCGGTCTCAACAACCTGTTCGAAGCACGCCGTTACCAGGAGGTTTCGTCCAATAAGGACAAACAGGGCGAATATGAGGTGCGCGATACGGATTTCCAGTTGCTGCTCGAGGGTGAAAACGGCGACAAGATTGCACAGGTTATACTCGGCAAATTTTCCGGCGCCGGTAATGCGAGTTTCATGCGCCTGGCAGATGATACGTCCGTCTATGCAGTTAAGGGTTTCCTAAAGGGCGACTGGAACCAGGATTTTGACCTCTACCGCGACCGTACCGTGCTGCGTATTGCGCGCGAAAATGTGCGCGAAATACGCGTCAGCGGCAAGACGACACTCGCCCTCAAGGCAGACGACAAGGGCAACTTCACGCTGGAGCCGGCGCGGGCCACAGACAAGTCGCGCGTCAATACTTACCTGGCAGACCTGACCGAGCTTACCGGCGTCAAATTTTACAAGGACGCAATGCCGGCTGTCTATGGCAAGATCAGCATACTGCTTTCTTCCAACGTTACCAAAGACGTTGAGTTCTTTGGTCCGACAAAGGATCAGGAATTTGTCGCTAAGAGCAGCGATATGCCATTTCCGGTAACGATCGCGCGCTCCAAGGTGGAGTCGCTTTTCCCGAAGCTGGACGACCTGCTGGAAAAAACGCCTTTGCCCAACCTGACAGCGCCAAAGTAAAAGCATGATCGCCTGATGGTACACGGGAAAATCGTTTGAAAGCAAAGCGGCGGAGAATATACCAAACAATTTTGCTCGCAACGCTCGTCACCGTGACGGCCTCAGCCTGCCGCGCCCGCGCGCTCGCCGAAGAAGGCATAGCGCGTATGGAGCAGGGAAAACTGACCTCTGCGCTCGAACTTTTTGACCGGGCGCTGCGCAGTGATGCGAAGGAACCTCTTGCCCTTTATGGCAAGGGTATGCTTTTAGCCGACGAGCCGATTACGCAGGAGATAGCGCTCTCCATGCTGCGCCAGGCTGCTCAGGAGTCATCGCTGCCGGAAAAATACCGCGTACGCGCCTTTTTGCGCCTGGCCGAAATCTTCGCTGACCGCAAGGACAAAGACGAAGCGCTGCAAAACCTGGCGCGCATTACCGCTGCGCAGAGGCTGGCAGACGGGCACAATGTAAGGCGCCAGGCAGAGATATATCTGAAATTGAAAGAAAAAGACCGCGCGCGCGAAGTGCTGACAGCCTACCTGGAGGGGCATGGCAGCGACGAAACCACTGAATACTTCCTGCTGAAGCTCTATGTCGTTACGCTGAAAGACCTGAAAGCGGCCGGTAAACTTTGCCAGCGTGTCGCCTGGCAGAAGAGTCAGAATAACAAGTACCTCTTCAACTGTGCCCGGATAAGCGCGGCCCTAAATGACTATACGGGAGCACTCACCCTTACCGACCTGTATATCAGACGGTCGGGCGAACCCGTACCGAAAGAGGCGATTGAACTACGTGAAGCCATTGGCAGAAAGCGCGGTAAGTTTGAGCCCGCTGAAGCGGATTTCTGAGCAAGCATTTCCGCGGTTTTTCGCGGCATTCCTCTCGCTGTTTATTTTGACTGCGCTGTTCCTCGAGCTGGATCTGCGCAGGCTGATCTTTGGCGACTTGGAGGGCGACAAGAGCCAGAACACAGAAATTATACGCGCGCTGCTCGAGAATGCACAGCCCGTAGAGGCAAAGAAGAGTAAGACGGTCAAATTCCTTTCGGACAAGGAATCTGCGGCGCAGGGGCAGATCACGAAGGAAAAGGGTTTTGAATCGATCTCGACCGATTACGTTTTATCGCCGGGAGAAATGCAGCCGTTGAAAGGACGAATCATTTCTGGCAGAAATTTAGCAAAGATTCTGACAGCCAAAGAAAGCCGAGTGACCATCGCGGCGTCGCAGGAAAAGAGTAGCCAGTCAGCTGCGGCGGAGCGTTTGCGCATACCGGCCTACTACCGTTTTCGCCATGATTTTGCGCTCTCGTGGGATTATCTCGGGCGTCCCGCGATTCCGACGGCGCGCTTCGCACATTACAGCTACTTTCGCGCAATGATCAACAAGATACAAAGTGTATGGGCGCCGCCCGGGGGCGAACCGTACCCAACCTTCGGCGACTCGTATCACCGTATGAACTATGCTGCGGGATACACGCGCTTCAGCACATTTCCCAGCCAGGATATCTACATCCACTTTTTGCTCGATGAGAACGGCGTGGTGCGAGATGCCAAGCTGGTCTCATCGCTGGGCTACCAGTCGCTCGACCGGTCGTGTATTGAGGCGCTCTACGCCGCTCACGATTTCGGCCCCCCGCCGAAAGAACTGCTCGACGGCAACGGCGTACTGATTGTACCGTTTATTTTTCGGATTATCGTGCGATGAGTGAATTGTCTGCTATGCAGACAATTCACTCATCGCCAGGTCGCGGTCTTTCTGGTTTGGCGGCGTGCCGTGCCAGTCGGGGTTGTTTTCCATAAAAGACACTCCCTTGCCCAACACGGTCTTAAAAAGAATCATCTTGGGAGCTCCCTCGTCTTTGAGCGACCAGTCAAACGCAGCGGCAATCTCGCCGAAATCATGACCGCTCGCTATCCGTACCTTCCAGCCAAATGACTCGAACTTCTTATCGAGCGGCTCGATACCCATGACATTTTCGACCTTACCGTCAATCTGGATGTTGTTGAAGTCGAGAAACGGGTGGATGTTGGTCAGCCTGTTGTGCGCAGCTGCCATCGCGGCTTCCCAGGTCATGCCTTCCTGGCATTCGCCGTCAGACATCCCGAGAAATACGCGCGCCGGACTTTTTTGCAGGCGCAGCCCCAGCGCCAGGCCGCTCGCGTTCGCCAGCCCCTGCCCCAGCGAACCGCTCGAGTTTTCCACCTCGGGCAGATACTTCGTTGACGGATGCCCCTGCAGGCGCGACCCAAGCCGGCGGAACGTGGCAAGCTCCGATTCGGGTAATTGGCCGCGCACTGCCATTGCGCTGTAGCGTACGGCGCAGACGTGACCATTGCTGATGAGCAGCCGGTCGCGATGCTCGCCGGTGAGATTCAAGACTTTGAAGTAAAGGTAGGCATAGATATCGGCCAGCCCCAGAGGCCCGCCCGGATGCCCGGAGTTGGCGCGGAATACCATTTCCACCGCGTTTTGCCTGATACGGCGGGCGATAAATTTGAGGTCGCCTTCGGTGACGTCTGCTGGTTTTTTGCTGCAAATCGCCTCGAGTTTTTTCTTCTCTGCCTCGTCACCTACGATGTAATCCATATGGCTTAAGCCCCTTGAATAAAATTAGCCGTGAAAAATTACCATTCCGGAAAGATAAGTCAGTGTGTAACCCGGTAAAAAGAACCAACTGAGCCGGCGATGGAAATCAATCTGCCTGCGCGCGCCGCTTACCGCCATGGCGATCATTGCCAGGGCCATGACACTGGCAAATAGCCGGTGCGCGTTGACGACGGTAGGCGAAAATTCGGAAGGCATTTCGACGCCCGCGATGCGCACCGCATAGATCAGATAGACGCTGCTCATGAGATTCAGCAGCACACCGGTAAGCGCCAGCTGTCGGTGTCGCAGGTTATTGCGTTTGCGAAAGAAAAAAGCGGCATAGAAACACATGAGAGATGCTCCCATGCCCCAGACCAGAACCGAATAAGGGTGTAACACCGACTGTTTATTTGCCGGCTTGCGCCAGCGCGCTGCGCAAGAGCTTCAGCGAACCTTCAATTTCGGAGCTGTCTGAGCCGTCTTTTTTCTCGTCAAATCCCATTTTCTTCGCCAATGGACGGACGGTCATGTAGAGCAAGGGAAAGCGCTCGCGCGCCGGCATTTCGAGAGCAATGTAAGTCTCAGCTTCGAGCCCCACCGCAGAGAAATCGTAAACATCGAGTAGCATCTGTATCTGCAGTTTCTGCAGGCGTTCGGTGCTTGCACGCTGGTATGGCAGGTTAATGCTCTCGCCCCATTTGCGCTTCTCGTCGTTGTCGCGCGCATAGGACGCATAGATCGCCTTGAGGCGACGGTTCTGCACAACGCCAGCGCCGTCGGTTTCGGTGAGTGAGCGGCGCAGCGCGAGTATCATGTCTTCGTAAAGCAGCGGCTCACCCGAAGCATCTTTATAGAAAGGTATTTTTGCCGTCTGCCAGAGCTGCCAGATTACCGCAGTATCGAGCCCCAGCTCAATGCGCCTGGCAAGATCAGGCACAAAAACCACAGAACCGTTAGCGGCCAGGGCAGCGTTTTTGATAGCCGTGAGTTCTTCCGGCGTTAATCCCACGAACTGGCCTGCTAGTTCGCTAAACGGCAGAACCTGCGCATGGGCGTACGGAACCAGATTGGTCAGCAGGATTCGCACCCGATGCGCCGGATTTTTCTTATGTGCTTCTGCCAGAGCAGTGTAAACGTTGCGCCCCGCCTGTGCGAGCAAAGCGTTGCGCTCGTACGGGGCCAGATTCACGCGTACCGATTGAAATGCCGGCAGTATGAGCGAGACGGAATCCTGCAGAAAGGAAAGCTCCCCCAGCGCTACAACCTGCGCGGCCAGACATTTCTGAGCGCGTGCCGCAGTGTCTGTGTAGCGCAGCGTGATCGCCTCAGGCATTGCCCTGAATGACGCTATGTGCAGCGGGGTTTTCTTTCCCTCGCTGGTGAGAACCTGCAGCGATCTGAAATAGCGGCGCAGCGCCTGAATCCGTTCAGCCTGGACGTTACATTCCCCATCGACTACTCCGAGGCTCGCGAACGGGTACTCGGCGTGTGCCAGCTGGTTAGAGATATAAAAGTTGGCCGGCACCGGCAGAATACGATGCGTAAGGTCTTTAGGTAACTGGAGTTTTTCTGCCAGCCAGTTAAAGTCATAGCGTGAGATATATGCGGCCGACACCATGAACGAGGTATCCTGCATTCGGCGGGTCAGCTTCACAGGGGCCGTGGACGCTTTCACCGGCAGGGTATCAAAGGAATCCCGGGTAAAAAAAGAGAAAATAGTGGAAATCAGGAGTGCACTGATGATGAGCGCCATAAGAGAGCCGACGGCCTTTCGCATAGGTAAATATCCGTTTCGTATCCGGCGAGCAAAGCATTTTAAGCATAATATGCCGCGCTTTTATTCTTGTGCAGAGAGCCTGTGCGCTAACTCATGCTAAAACACAAAAAATCGCTCCGGCAAGTTGGCGCATGAGGCTCCAGGGCGCCTTCGGATTAAAAAAAACCTTGTCGCATGGCCATCGATCGTCAGGCAAGCGCATGAAAATCAAAGCGCTACGTAAAAGAAAAGGGTTTACTCTGATCGAACTGATGGTCGTTCTTGTTATATTAGGTGGTTTGATGGGGGTACTGCTGGTGGTGCTGCGGGATGACAAGGCTTCGCGCGCGAAAGCAGAAGTCGAATTGAAGGTTACCTACGGCAAAATCCAGTTTGCGCTCTTTGAGTTCAAGAACAAGTTTGGTCGCGTACCGACTGCAGAAGAAGGTCTCGAAGCCCTCGTGACGCAGCCACCAGGTCTCGAAGGCTGGTCAGGGCCTTATATGGACAAGCGCTATTTGCTCGATCCCTGGAAGAACAAGTTCAAATACACTGTCGAAGGCAGCCAGCCCAAGATTATCAGCCTGGGCGCCGATGGTCGTGAAGGCGGCGAAAAAGACGACGCGGATATCGATCTCAGCACAATTCTCGATCGCTGATTCCATATAGTTCAGGGCCTTAGGTCTGCTCTGGCAAGTCTCAAGTTTGGCTAATGCAGGGGCCGATGATCTCTATGGCCCCTATGCAGCAGTACCGTGTAAAGATGCTCATCGCGATGCAACGCGACGGGGCCTTCGTTCACCGAAACGAGTTTTTACACCCGGAAAGCTTTTCGCTGCTCGATGACGCTCTGGCATTTTGCAGCAAAGACATACAGGAAAAATTGCAATCGGGCAACTACTTCCGTTCGCAGATATACGGCTTCGACCTGGTGCGCTACCGCAATCTGGCAAGCCAGAATATGTACATCGCTTATCGCGTTGCGATCCAGAGCGTCAACAAGGCGCTCATAGACAAAGATTTTGAGTCTCTGACATATATTTGACCCGCTGAAAAACTTGCAGTATCTGGCGGAGTGTCCCCCCTGCTCAGAGTAGACCGCTACCACGATCTCGATCCCACGGAATTGCAGAAGTTGTTTGCGCGCAGCGGCCTTGACTTGTCTGCGGTGCGCGAGCAGGTAATAGAGCCGCTCTCCCGCAAGTTTCGCGAAAACGCAGCCGAAGCGCTAAATCAGGCAATAGTTAAGTTCGAAGGGCAGTTGCCCGAGCCGCTCGTGCTGGGGCCAAATGCACTCGAAGCTGCGTATGAGCGTGTCGTCAGGACGCAAAAAGAAGTCATTGAGGCATTTTCTCTGGCTGCCGACAATATCCGGCAGTTCCACGAAAGGCAGAAGCAAGTGGGATTTTCTTCTGAAATAGCTGGCAATACGCTCGGCGTCAACTTTGTCCCTTTTGATCGCGTAGCACTCTACGTGCCGGGCGGCAAGGCGCTTTATCCTTCGACTGTTCTCATGGGCGTTCTGCCTGCGCGGATTGCGGGGGTTCAAGACATTACGCTGCTCACCCCGCCCGTGCCCGAGACACGCCGCGTGGCCGATGTTGTACTCGCGATGGCTCACATTGCAGGAGCTAGCCGTGTGCTACAGGCGGGCGGTGCGCAGGCAATCCTGGCAGCAGCATACGGTGTCGAGACAATCGGACTTGAGCCGGTTGACTTTATCTACGGGCCGGGCAATATCTATGTCTCCGCTGCCAAAATCCACGTTGCGGGAGAAAACCTCTGCGGTATCGATTCTTTTGCCGGCCCGAGCGAAGTCGTCATCATCGCTGACGATTCGGCAAGAGCGCGCTACGTGGCGCACGATCTCATGGCGCAGGCCGAGCACGACGAGAACGCGCAGGCAATTCTGCTTACCACATCGGCGCAATTAGCAGCAGAGGTCGAAAAAGAAATCGAGGCTGCGCTGCAAAAACGCCCCGAAGAGGAAAAGCGCCGACAGATCACGCTCGAATCGATTCGACGCAACGGACGCGTGATACTTGTCACGAGTCTCGACGAGGCGATGGCTATTTCTAACCGCTATGCACCTGAACATCTCGAAATCCAGACATGCGAAAATGACCGTCTGCTCGCTCAGGTGCGTGCGGCCGGCAGCGTGTTTGTGGGTGACTACGCTCCCGTGGCGGCAGGTGATTACTATTCTGGCACCAACCATATACTGCCCACTGCCGGCGGGGCACGGTTTACCTCAGGCGTGAGTGTCTATACATTTTACCGGCGCATCACCTGGCAGAAGCTTACGGCAGAGGGCTTAAGGCGCGGAAAAGATGCCATTGCCGTGATGTCTGAGGCCGAAGGACTTTTCGCCGAGCATGGCTACTCGGTGCTCACAAGGTTTGAATAGCAAGCGGTGAATCTGCGCTTCAGAGACTTACGTCCAAAAGACCCAAAATCAATGCCATGCGCACATAGAGCCCGTTGTTTGCCTGCTCAAAGTACGCCGCAGCCGGATGGTTGTCGAGATCGGTGGCGACTTCGCTCAGGCGCGGCAGCGGGTGCATGATGATGATATCCTTGCGACAGGTCTTAACCAGTTCGCGGTTGACCACATACGCATCTTTGAATTTTTCATACTCGCGGTGGTCAGTAAACCGTTCTTCCTGTATGCGCGTGATATAGCCCACGTGCACTTCGCGCAGCATCGCGATGTCGTCGGTCTCGGTGTACGAAACACCTGCGGT
>CAYOZO010000066.1:2046-18694 GCA_964408405.1 uncultured Turneriella sp. | reverse complement strand
TCGCAAGCGGTTCGCATCGCGAATCGCGGCGTCTGCAGCGAGCACGGGATTTTTTTAACATCCTGCTACTGCCCGTAAAACTCGAATACGTCGGTGCTTACGAAAAATTGCCGGTGACGCACCGTGATCCCTTTGACCGCATACGGGCCGCGCCAGCTACGGTCGAAGGGCTAAAGCTTATGAGCAGTAACAAAAATTTTGACTCACTCGGCGTCACAGGGCACTGCTGATGCCCGAACTTTTTGATCCCCGCCGCTGGCTACCTATCACGGTCGAAGATCTGGCGCGCCGTCATCTCAAACCCGGTGAGCTCGACGTCATTATCGTCACCGGCGATGCTTACGTCGATCACCCATCGTTTGGCGCGGCGGTGATCGGCCGCCTCATCGAGGCACAGGGACTCAATGTTGCGCTGATACCGCAGCCTAACTGGCGCGACGATTTGCGCGACTTCAAAAAGTTCGGAGCTCCCCGCCTGTTCTTCGGTGTCACGGCAGGCAACATGGATTCGATGGTGAACCACTACACCGCGCGCAAACGCCGGCGCTCGAACGATGCCTACACGCCGGGCGGCGCGGTGGGGTTTCGTCCCGACTATGCGGCATACGTTTACACGCGCATTCTCAAACAGCTCTACCCTGACGTGCCGGTCATCCTCGGCGGCATCGAAGCATCGCTGCGCCGCGTGACGCACTACGACTACTGGTCAGACCAGCTGCGGCCGTCGATTCTTCACGAGACCGGCGCCGACCTGCTCGTTTACGGCATGGGGGAGCTTCCTCTCAAAGAGATACTGCGACTCTTGAAGCGGGGTGTCCCGTTTGCGAACCTGACAACAGTGCCGCAGACAGCAGTGCTCCGCTCCAGCGTCCCAAAGAACCAAAGCTGGGAAGACGTCGAAATCGCCTCGCACGAAGACTGCCTCAAAGACAAAATTGTTTACTCGAAAAATTTCCGCACTATCGAGCGCGAATCGAACAAAATCGAAGCGCGGCGCATTCTACAGCAGGTATCCGGTCGCTACCTCGTTATCAATCCCCCTTACCCGCCGATGGAAGCAAAGCAGATCGATGAAAGTTTTGAGTACCCTTACACTCGCCTGCCGCACCCGAAGTACCGCAAGCGCGGTGCAATACCGGCATACGAGATGATCAAGTTTTCGATCAACACGCACCGCGGCTGTTTCGGCGGCTGCAGTTTTTGCACGATCTCGGCGCACCAGGGCAAGTTCATCGCATCGCGCTCCAAAGAAAGTATTGCGCGCGAGCTTGAAGCTCTGACACAACATCCCGAGTTCAAGGGCGTGATCAGTGACATGGGTGGCCCGTCGGCCAACATGTACAAAATGAAAGGCAAAGACTTGTCAATCTGCGAGCGCTGCAGCGCGCCTTCGTGCATCTTTCCCAAAATCTGCAAGAACCTCGACACCGACCACCACCCGCTCACCGAAATCTACCGCATGGTGAAAGAGCACCCGAAGGTGAAGCATGCATTCGTCGGTTCGGGCGTGCGCTACGACCTACTGGTGCCCAAAGACGAAAAACACGACCGCGCGAATGGTATCAGCGAATACACCGATCAGCTGATCGCCCACCACGTCTCGGGGCGGCTCAAGGTTGCGCCCGAGCACACCGCCGACCACGTGCTGAAGATTATGCGCAAACCCTCGTTCAAACTCTTTCATAAATTCAAACGGCAGTTTGATAAAATTTCGGCCAGGGCACAGGATGTGCCAGGCAAGCGCGCGCCAGGGATGGCTCAGCGCGCTGCAAAGATTGGCAAGAAACAACAGCTGATTCCCTACTTCATTTCGTCTCACCCCGGCACGAGCGTGGAGGACATGGCAGACCTTGCTGCCGAAACAGCAGAGCTCGGCTTTCACCTCGAACAGGTACAGGATTTCACTCCTACGCCGATGACAGTCGCCACCGAAATCTATTACTCGGGAGTGCACCCGTACACGGGCAAGCCCGTTTCGCAAAACCGCGACGAATGCACGAAGAAGCTGCAGAACATGTTCTTCTTCTGGTATAAAAAAGAAAACATCGGCCGGATCAAGGCCGAGCTTACAAAGATCAAGCGTGCGGATTTATGGGAGAGGTTGAGCAAGAGCAAGAGGTAACCCCACCCCCAACCCCTCCCCCGGGGGGGGGGGCCCGAAGGGCGGGGTGGTCCTATTGCCACAGTTTGCGCCATGGAGGACATCGTGTCCGGCGCAAACTTAGCAACATCCTATTGCCACATCAATCGATATATCTTACGGCTCCAGGCTTTGAACTGCAGGTGCGGGCGCTTGGGGAACACCACGTTCGGGATCACCTCGTAGAGCCCCGTCTGCACGTAGTGCTGGTAGTACTGCGGAAAATACCGTGTTTCGAGATTCATCTCATTCTGCAGGGTGGATGAAACCATGCGCACAGCGCGCAGCTCTTCGCGCTCGAGGACGTTCATGAGCGGGGCATCACATTCGAATACCATGCCACGCAGTACCATGATCTGTTTGCCGTCGATTACCTCGGGCGCAACCTGGGGCACCACACGCACGTCTTTGCGGGTAACCATCTCGCTCATGAGTTCGTTGAAGTGTCGCGGAACGGGCGAGGCCTCGATATGCAGGTAATCGACGCCGGTTATGGTACGGCCGGTTTTCTGATAAAAATGCATTTCTGAGTAAAAAAGATTCTTGCAGAGAGCGACGCGGTTCAGTTTTCCCGGCAGCTTGCGCAGGATAAAAATAATCATCGCGCGCATCTTTTCCGATTCTTCGTAAATCTGCCGGGTATGCTGCATGGGATCGTTAAATGTCGAACTAATTTTTATGAGGTTCAGAGTCCAAAGCTTTTGACAGGCTGTCTCGCAAATAAAGCGTTCCGCCCATGGCAAAAGAACTCTACGAACTCAACGAAGCAATCCCCGTTGGGGAAGTTCCCAAGAAAATGTACGCAATGGCGATTCGTAAAGAACGCTACGGCGAGCCGAAGAATGCATTCAAGAAAGAAGTGATCGATGTGCCGGAAATCGGACCAGACGACGCTCTTGTCCTCGTCCGCGCGGCCGGCATCAACTACAACAACGTCTGGGCCTCGCTCGGCATTCCGCTCGACATGATCGACGTTCACCTCAAAGACCAGAATGACCATTCAGGCGTTCACATCGGTGGTTCAGATGCATCCGGTATCGTTTACAAGGTCGGCGCTAACGTGAAGAATATCAAGGTGGGCGACGAAGTGGTTGTGCACTGTGGTATGTGGGATGTCAACCACCCCGATATCAAATCCGGAAAGGTTGACCCTATCGTCCACACCAGTAACCGCATCTGGGGCTATGAAGTTAACTACGGCAGCTTTGCGCAGTTCACCAAGGTCCAGGCACACCAATGCCTGCCCCGCCCGCAGCACTTAAGCTGGGAAGCCTCGGCTGCGTACATGCTGGTGGGCGCTACCGCCTACCGGATGCTCATGGGCTTTCCAGAACATACCGTGCGCAAAGACGATGTAGTGCTCATCTGGGGCGGGGCCGGCGGCTTGGGCTCGATGGCGATACAAATTGTCCGTGAGATGGGCGGCAAGCCCATAGCAGTGGTGAACGATACGAGCAAATTTGACTTTTGCAAAAAGCTCGGCGCAGTGGGAGTGATCAACCGGAAAGATTTTGATCACTGGGGTATGCTTCCTCACTGGAAAGACGAAGCCAAATTCAACGAATGGGTAAAGGGTGTGCGCAAATTTGGCAAGGCAATCTGGGACATCGTGGGCAAAGGTGTTAACCCGCGCATCGTGTTTGAACACCCGGGCGAATCCACAATCCCCACATCCTGCTATGTGGTGGACCGCGGTGGTATGGTGGTGATCTGCGCGGGTACTACCGGCTACAATGCCACGGTTGATCTCCGTTACCACTGGATGCACCAGAAGCGCCTGCAGGGTTCTCACTTCGCCAACGACGAGCAATGCAAGGCATTTAATGACCTTGTGATTGAGAAACGTATCGACCCATGCCTCTCACAGACTTTTACGTTTGAAGAGATCGGGCATGTGCACCAGCTGATGTACGAAAACAAACACCCGCATGGAAACATGGTGGCCACGGTTCAACTCGCATAGCGAGTTGAACTAAACCTCCTTGCGTGGCCACCGAGGTGCGCCCTCGCACCATGGTTGCGACAGTTCAGCTTGCCTAAGGCAAGCTGAACGCGCCATCCATGGCTTGTCGCAACCTGGGACATCCTGTCCTTCGGTAGCCACAGTTCAACTTGTTAAGCCGCGCTCTGCGCGGCTTTTTCATTTTACGGGCTATCTCACCGATTCCGTTGGCGCATGGATCTTCTGCGCCTGTTCTTCTCTGGCAAGAGGAAATATGCAACAATTGCTGCCCTGCTCCTTCTGGCTTTTTTCGCCATCCAGCGCATACGGGCAACACCCAGAACGTTAGAACTCCCACTGAAAAAAACCAATATTGTCCGAACGGTCTATGGCCTGGGCACGGTCATTGCCGAGCGCGAGTACCAGCTCAAAATTGGCATAGCTGCCAATGTGAGTAAGCTCTACGTGCGTGAAGGCGATAGCGTGAGTAAAGGCGATAAGCTCGTGGAATTTGACCAGATACCTGTAATGCGCTCGCCCATTTCGGGTGTGGTCTCATCCGTTGCCTTTGAAGAAGGTGAAGCGGTGTTTCCTCAAAACCCGGTGCTCAAGGTAATCGACCTGACGAAGCGCTATATCACGGTCTTGCTCGATGAGAAAGCCGCAGTGCTCGTGAAGAAGAACCAGAAAGTGCGCATTGCCTTTGAAGGTCTGCCAGGCCAGACTTTTGAGGGACTTGTGGCCTCGGTTTACCCGTCTGAAGGGCAATTCTTCGTGAAGGTCAATCCGAAAGAGCTGCCGGGTGAAATTCTGCCGGGCATGTCGGCCGATCTCGCCATTGAAGCCGGTGTCAAAGAGGGAGTTTTTGTGGTACCCATACGCGCAGTCCAGGAGCGCAAAATCACGATTGAGCGCAACGGCAAACGCCTCAGAATTCCGGTGCAGCTCGGGCTCACTCAGGGTGAAAATGTCGAAATTGTGTCCGCCGATCTTGTCGAAGGCGACATTCTGAGATACCAGTAGAAGCTCCGCATGATTTTCATTGCGCTGCGGCAACTCTGGGCCCGAAAACGCCAGACAATACTTACACTTCTGGGCATCATGCTGGGCGCGGCGGCGTATATCGCGATTTCAGGCATTCTGCTGGGTTTTCGCGAATACCTGCTCGACCAGATGGTCAACAACGATGCGCACGTACGCATTTCTGCCAAGGCACGACTCGTCGAAGAAAGCAGCTTCGACCATGTCTTCGCACAGCCCAATGAAAGCCTGTTCTGGCTGGTTGCGCCCTCGGGACGCAAGGACAGCCAGAAGATAGATAACGTGCAGGAATGGGTGCAGCGCCTGCGTGAAGACGACGATGTCGAAGCATACGCGCCGCAGCTCAATGTTACCGTGCTTTTTCGTAAAGGCAAGGTAACGCAGAACGGGCGCGTAATGGGCATCATACCTGCGATGCAGACGCGGGTCGCGCAGCTCGAAAAATATGTGCTCAAGGGAACGCTGCGCGAGCTGGCGGAAAACGGGCAGAAGATCATGCTGGGAGAGGGCTTACGCGAAAACCTCGGCCTGCGCTATGGCGATTCGATAACAGTGATCAGCAGTCGCGGCGACGCGCAGCAACTGAAGGTATCTGGCTCTTTTTCGGTCGGCAACCGGCAGATAGACGATAGCCTCGCTTACGTTTCGCTGAATACCGCGCAGTCGATCGCCGGCAGCCCTGGCCAGGTCTCCGACATCGCGGTGCGGCTGCGCGACGTCCGTAAATCTTACCCCAAAGCACTGCAGTGGTCGAACGACGAATCGGCCAAAGTACAAAGCTGGGAGCAGATTAACGCCTCTATGCTCGACGTATTTCAGGTACAGGATATGACGCGCTACATGATGTCGGCAATCATTCTCATAGTTGCGGGCTTCGGTATTTACAACATTCTGAGTATCGTGATTAACCAGAAGAAGCGCGAGATCGCCATACTGCGGTCGATCGGCTACGAGAGTACGGACATCCTTACGGTTTTCATGACGCAGGGTATGCTGCTGGGGTTTGCCGGGGGAGCGCTGGGCGTTCTGCTGGGATACCTCATCTGCTGGCAACTTTCGCATGTGACGTTTTCAAGCCCGCTTATGAAATCAAAGCAGACAACGATGATGGTTTCTTTTAATTATCTGATCTACATCTATGGCTTTCTGATGGCCCTCTTCTCGACTACCGTTGCGAGTTTTCTGCCGGCGCTGAAAGCGGGCAAGATGTCGCCCATTGATATTATACGGGGGCAGGAATGAGTATCCGCCTCGAAAACGTGGTCAAAGCGTTTGGCAATCCCCCGGTTGAAATCATCAAACGGGTTTCGTTTGAACTCAAAGACGGCGAGTTTGTCGCGCTGACCGGCAAGTCAGGTTCGGGAAAGAGCACCTTACTCTACATGATAAGCTCGCTGGACAATCCTACATCCGGCAGGGTTCTTTTGCAGGATCAGGACGTCGCTCAGATGGAGCAGCAAAAACTGCACCGCTTTCGCAACCAGCACATGGGATTTATTTTCCAATACCACTATCTTTTACCGGAATTCACGGCTCTCGAAAACGTACTGATGCCGGCGATCAAGGCCGGCATCGCGGAAAAAAAACGTGACGAAGCAATTGAACTACTGCAGCGCTTTGAACTCGGTCACAGATTGAACAATCTGCCCTCTCAGCTCTCAGGCGGCGAATCGCAGCGCGTAGCGATCGCCCGCGCGCTGATTATGCGCCCGCGCTTCATTTTCGCTGATGAGCCGACCGGCGCTCTCGACTCGGCAAACGCGATGAACGTAATGCAGATATTCCAGGAAATAAACCGCACGACCGGCTGTACGATTGTTTACGTGACTCATGACGCAGAGTTTGCGGCAATGGCGCACAAAAAGATACTGCTCGTCGATGGCCAGATAGAGTCCATCGCCACATCCAGGGCAAAAACAGGAAAGACAGCGCCGCTCAGAAAGAAGCGGCTGCCGTGATTTGCTTAAGCAGAATGTTGAAAAAATACCGTGCTCGCTGCAGACGCCGCGATTTCTTAGCGAAATCGCTCGCAAAACGCCCCTCACCAAACTACGGTGAGGGGCTGTCTGCAGCTGCGCCCGGTTTCAACATCCTGCTTTATGGCTGTTTTTCAACAGCCTGTTAGCGCCTTTGGCGACTACCCAAGCAAGAATTCCATCAGGGCTTTTTGTGCATGCAAACGGTTCTCGGCCTGATCGAAGATTTTTGCATTTGCTGATTCAAAAGCCCCTTCAGTGATTTCTTCGCCCTTGTGCGCAGGCAGACAATGCAGCACGAGGGCATTCTTACGCGCCAGGCTGAGCAGCTCTTCATTGAGCTGGTACGGCGCAAGGAGCTTTTTCTTGGATTGTGCTTCGTGCTCCTGCCCCATCGAAACCCAGACATCGGTATAAAGGACATCGGCCCCTTGTGCTGCCGCACGCGCATCCTGTGTAATCGTTACTCTGGCGCCCAAACGTGCGGCAATCGTTAAGACCTGCGCATCGGGCAAAAGCTCCGCCGGGGTCGCAATGACAATTTCGCAGCCGTAGTGCGCTGAGCCGATAATGAGCGAATGCGCCACATTCGAAGATCCGTCACCGCAAAAAACCAGCCGGCTGTCTGCAGGCACCTTATTTTCCCGGAGCGTCATATAGTCGGCCAGCGCCTGGCAGGGATGATATTTGTCAGAAAGACCATTAATCACCGGGATGCCAGAGTAGCTCGCGAGAGCTTCCAGCGTGCTGTGGCTTTTCACCCGTGCCATGATCGCATGCACATAGCGGCGCAGAACGCGCGCAGTATCAGAGATGTCTTCGCCGCGCGAGAGTTGCAGGTCATTCTGCGTCAGTACGATCGGCTGACCGCCCAGCTGGTAAACCCCTGCTTCGAATGAGACGCGCGTGCGCGTCGAAGGTTTTTCAAAAAAAAGCGCAACCGACTTTCCCTGAAGCGGTAATCCCCAGGCGGCGGGATTTTTCTTGCCTTCGAGCGCCCGATCCAGCAAAGCGGAAAATTCTTCACGCGACAAGGATGAGAGGCTTAAGAAACTACGACTCATTTCATGCCTCAGGTTTCTTCTGAGGATTTCGTGATTTTTCGGATGTAGGCGTCGTATTCGAGTTCTTTAAGCCGCGCAAGAGCTTTGCTGAGGCGCTCCTTGGATTTGCTGCGCCCGACGGTCACGAGATAATAAGAGCCGCTTTTTTCGCTGCGCGCCTTGATGCCCTCTTCTTTCAGTTTGGCGATGAGTCCTTGCGCTTCGCTCGCCCTTTTAAATGCAGCGACCTGGATAGTATAGCGTCCTGCAGAGGCATGATCGACCTGGCCTGATACTTCAGGCTCCGCTTTCGCGACAGACTTGTTGCTTTTACGCTTTGACCGGCGAGGTGCGTCGCTTTCGGCTCTGTCAGCTTTCGCTATGGCTGCTTTCCGCAGCATTTTCTTCGGCGGGCCCTGAATGAGCGGATCTTCTCGCAGCGGGACTTCCGCAACGGGAGCTGCTTCCACTTTCTCGGCCACGGGGTTCGTGGCGGGACCTTGTGCAACGACCACCTTCTCCGAATTGTCTGCAGCAGGTTTTTGTGGCTCTGCGACAAGGCCCAGTTTTTGCGCGTCGGATTCTGCCGCAAGTTTCAGCGCCTGGCGCTCTGCCTGGCTCTTACCAATGGCCATGCCCACAAAGAGGGTCAGGCCGAGCGCGACTAAAGCTCCGCCGGCAATAATGGCGATGCGGCGGTAGTCCAGATTCAAGACGTAAAATTCTTTCATAATACCCTGAGCCTTTGATAGAGCCCGGCGACCTGTGACTTAAGCGCCTCCAAATCGCCTGAGTTATCAATTATATAGTCGGCGAGTTCACGCTTTTTTTCAATGGAAATTTGGCTCATCAGGCGGCTGCGTGCCTCGTCTTCCGTCAGGCGCTGCCCTCTTGCCGCTGCCCGCTCTATCGCGCGCGCGATACAGATGGCCTCGGGCGCATAGACCACAATCGTGGCCTTGAGTTTTTTTTCCAAGCCCGTCTCAAAGAGCAAAGGGACGTCGTATATGACCGGCACGCCCTCTTCTGCGCGTAAGATTCGCGTCGCAAACTCCCTCTGTATGACCGGATGCATAATGCTGTTCAGCAGCCGCACCCGTTCTGCATGGCCAAAAGTGATGCTCGCCAGCCGGGCACGATCGAGCGTGCCGTCGTCGGCAAAAAGCGGCGCGTCGCTAAAAACTCCGAATGCTGCTATGAGCTTAGCCTTGAGCTGTGTGTACCAGGGCGATGCGGGATCTATCACGAACCGGGCGATCTCGTCTGCATCCAGAACATGAGCTCCTTCTGCCTTAAAGAGCTCGGCAACGGTAGATTTGCCGCTGCCCATGACGCCAGTCAGCCCATAAACCTGTGCATAGGGATTTTCCATCGCTACGCCAGAACGAGAACCCGGAACAGATCAGGTAGCAAAACGTTAACCGTGCGGCAGACGATGCCTGCGCGTCACCGCAGTCACCCTGTCACCCCAGCGGCGCAGCTTATGCGCAACGTTGGCGTACGGCACCCAGCGCTGCAGCGGCCGCAGAAAAAGTTCCGTCGATTCCGGGTCGGCAAAGAGCTTGTAGTCGAACTTTTCCGTGCCAGGACTCAAATAACCCGGATAATAGTAATGGTGTTCCGCACGCAGGGAATAATCAATTTCTTCGAGATAGAGCAGCTTACCAAGACTGAGCTGTTTGAACCTGGGATCATAGATATGCAGTATGCCAGTGCTGCACCGCGCTCCAAGATCAAAGTAGCCTGCGGCGACCAGCCGACCGTTGTCGCGCACCTCGATCAACCGGGAATCGAATGCATTATGCCATTCAGCGTCGAGCAGGTATTCGTGCACCGAAGGCGAAATCGTGTGCGACACCGATTCGCGATAGCGCGCATAGAGCGCCTCGATTTCGGGCGATATGGCAAATGGCAGGATGCTGCTTTTGAGGTGGGCGCAGCGCCGGCGGATGCGCCGCGCCGAACCAGAGGGCTTGTAGGTGGAAAGGCGTACGCGCAGCCAGTAAACCGGAATCAACAAGTCATTGTGGGTGATGAGGTCAGTGGTAATGAGGCTCTGTCCGATGCGGTACCAGCCGTCCGCAAGAAACTGGTCGAGCAATTCGCCTGCCATGTATTCAGGATAGATAGTCCGGTAGTACAGCATCTGCGTGTGCAAACTTGTGAGTAGTCCCTAAGAGCGTATGCGACAGTCAGCGCGTCAAAACTTTCGGGCTACGACGACCCAGCTGCCCGGACCATGCATCTGTTGACCTCTTGACAGGTGAATGATTTTTCACCCATCTATGAGTAAAGCGCGCACATTCTTTGATCTCTTTCGGCTGGCAGCCGAAGCTAAGCCCAACCTGGAAACCTTTAAGGTAAGGCGTAAGAATGGCAAGATTGAGGGGCGCACCTTTAAAGAAATCTATGGCCTGATTACTGCGCTCGCCGCAGGTCTTAAGGCCGGCGGTATTGAGAAGGGCGACCGCATCACGCTGATCTGTGATAGCTCCCCCAACTGGATTATTGCCGACGCGGGCATCATCGCTGCCGATGCGATCAGCGTGCCCCGCGGCACCGATGTTACAGACGACGATATTCTCTACATCGTAGGCCACAGTGAAAGCCGCTGGGCCATTGTGCAGCATCACAAAGACCGCGAGCGCCTCTTAAAATTCCGGAAAGAACTACCCAGACTCGAAAAAATTTTTGTCCTCGAAAGCGAAGATTTTCACCTCGCTGAGGGAGAAAACTCCGTCAGCGAGCTCATAGCCGCCGGACGCGAGATGCTGTCTCAAAACCCAAAGCTCATCGAAAATATCGCAGATACAACCAACCCTGCCGAAATGGCGACGATCATCTACACCAGCGGCACCACTGGTGCCCCCAAGGGAGTGATGCTCGGCCAGAGCGGCTGGCTTAATGCGCTGGATACTGCGCTCAGCATGAAGGTGATACACGAAAAGGACACGGCGCTGTCGCTCTTGCCACCCTGGCATGCTTTTGAGCGCGCGGTGGAGTATGGCGTGGTGATGGCGCAGTGCCCGTTCATGATTTCCGGGATTAGTAGCCTCAGGCAGGACCTCGCAGATTTTCAACCCACCAGTTTTCCGTCAGTTCCGCGCATCTGGGAATCTCTCTATAACGGCATCATGCAGAAGCTCGAGAAAGAATCTGTGGCCAAGCGCGCGCTGTTCCACTTCTTTCTCGATGTCGGCGCCGAGTGGGCAAAAAACGAAGCAATCTTCAACGGTTACGATCTCAAGATTAAGCCTAAGGCACTGCCGCAGGAGCTCGCCGACAAGGCCATTGCCGGGGCGAAACTCGCAGCGCTCTTGCCCCTCAAGCTTGCCTCAGGCGCCGTTTTCGCTCCGATCCATAAGGCGCTTGGAGGTAAGCTGCGGAAATCAGCCTCGGGCGGCTCTGCCCTGCCTCAGGTGGTGGATCGCTTTTTGAGCGCCATCGGTATCAGGGTGCTCGAAGGCTATGGCATGACGGAAACCTCGGCGCTTATCAGCCTGCGCGATATTGACCGCCCCGTGCCAGGAACAGTGGGTCGTCCCTTTCCGGGTTACAGTATCAAATTCAAGAGCGAAGCCGGACAGGAAATTCCTGTAGAACCCGGAGCAAAGGGCACGCTGTGGGTTAAATCTAACCAGCTGCTGCTTGGCTACTACAAGCGCCCCGAGCTCAACGAAGTGGTCTTCGACAAGGATGGCTTTTTTGATACGGGCGATGTGATGGTGATGACTGCTGGCGGCGAGCTGATGTTTGCCGGCCGCAGCAAAGAAACTCTCGCGCTCGCAGGCGGCGAAAACGTGGAGCCTGTACCTATCGAAGACAAGCTGCTCGCCTCTGACTTTATAGACCAGGTCATGGTTGTAGGCGACGACAGGAAAACGCTCGGTGCGCTGATTGTTCCCAACTACGAAAAGGTGCGCTCAGCTACCGGTCTCAAGGACCTGCCCACGGAAAAATGGAATGAGACGCCTCAGATACGGGAAATTTTCAGGAAGGAGATTCATGAGCGCATCTCGAACAAGACCGGGTTCAAGAACTTTGAGCTGATTCCTAAGAACACTTTCTATATTGTACCGAAGCAGTTTGAACCGGGTGTTGAACTCACGCGAACATACAAGCTCCGCCGCAGCGTGATCAAAGAGATCTTTGCAGAGCAGATTGAAGCGATGTACCGGTAAAATTTTAAGCAGGCCGGCTTTACGGCCTTTCAGGAAAAAGGCCTTCACCTTACCCCTGCCCTTGACCTCGATCTCACCGCGCTATTCCCAGCCAAAAAGCGGGCGCGGCGCTGCGGGAAAGCGCGCAAGCCAGGCCTCGCGTTCGGCGGCATCGTACTGCCAGAACTCCTTGCGCCATCCGTAATTGTCTCTGAGCTCATTAAATGCTAAAGCGTTGGCAGCAAAACGCTGCGCTTCTGCATCGAGAAACCAGGCCCGGCTTTCGGGCATAAGCGCTTCCGCAGAAAAATCCGGCAGCAGCGCCTCAATTCCTTTCGTGATGCCGCCTAAGCGGCCGTGCGTTGAATAACCCGCGATATGCGGCGTCGAATAACGAGCAAGACTGACGTCAGATGCACTCGGCGGTTCCATCGGATAGACATCCTGCGCAAGAATTTCTATCAGCGGGTGCGATGCAAGCGCACGGTAGAAATCGGCATTCCACACTCCGCCGCGGCTTGTCTGAATCAGGCGGAGCTTTTTCTTTACTGGCGCAAAGTACCTGGCGTCGAGCATACCCGCCGTCGCATGTGCGCCTTCGCGGCTCAGGAATGTATGGAAAGTCACCACGTCGCATTGCAGGACCTCTTCGAGCGAACCGGGGTCTGGCAGCAAAGGATCAAAATACGAGACACGCACACCCGCGCGCCGAAAACTTTTGAGCAAGCGCGAGCCGATGCGGCCCGCACCGATAATTCCCAGTGCCTGCAAGGAAAAATCGAAACCACCATGGCAGAGCGCCTGAAGAACGTAGTCGCAGACTGCCTGCGCGTTTACGCCTTCACCGCTCACAAAGCGAATACCGCGCTCGTAAAGCGCGCGCTCGTCCACGTTGTCTTTGCCGGTCGAAACGAGCGCAGCCAACCGCAGAGCAGGCAGATGGTCTAGCAGTTCAGCATCGAGCCTAAAGTTAGCGCGAAAGAAGATCGCCTCTGCGCTGGCATACTTGCGGCAGGCGGCGATCGCTGCGGTATGAGCGGTGGGTAAACGCTCAACGCTGATACCTTTTTGCCTGAGCGCGGGAAAGAAAATGTCGGGTATGCCTTCCTGGAAAAGAACCAGCATGCCTATTTGATGAGCGCGCTGATCTGTCCGTCACGCATTTCAAAGACCGATTTGGCATCTGAAGCAAGCTTGTTATCATGCGTGACGAGTAAAATACCCTTACCGCGATCGTGTTCTTCGCGCAGAAGCTTTTTCACCCTTGAGACCGATTCAGGATCGAGGTCGCCCGAGGGTTCGTCGGCCAGTATAAACGGCGAATCCTTAATGAGCGCGCGCGCAATCGCCGTCTTCTGCAACTGTCCACCCGAAAGCCGCGCAGGATAGGTAGATAAGAGCGGCAGCATATCGAGCTTTTGCGTCAGGTACTGCAGACGTTCAGCATAGTTTTCATCGATCTTGCCATGCGCGGCGACGTAGGCAAAGCGCAAATTTTCTTCAACGGTGAAGCGCCCGAGCATTTCAGAAAACTGGAAAATAATACCGAAATACTTACCCCGTATCTTCGCCTGACGGGCCCGGCGTGCGCGGGAGATCTTGTACTTATCCACAAAGACGTCGCCCTTTGCCACACCAATCAATCCGGCGACTGCGGTAACTAAAGTACTTTTGCCGCTACCCGATGGTCCGACGATCGCCACGTAATCGTTCGCGTTGATGTCGAGGGTTACTCCGCGCAGCGCGCGCACCAGCTCACGGCTATTTGCCTGCTGGTAATCGATATGCACATCGAGAATACGGATCATGTGGAGCGAGATTATTATGTCACATCCGGGGGTCAAACAAGTATTCGTTCCCGAAATTGTCGACCTAGGTTCAATCCTAGCCCGACATTTTCCGGGCACATCCGCGCTAATGAAATTACTCAGAAAGACTTTACATCCCGTAGTATCGGCTATCAGATTTCTCATGATCGCCCACCTAACAGCAATCTTACTCATCGTCTCTGGCTTCATTCTTGGCGCACTTGCTTCTGGCACCCCGATGCTTGCCCTCTTTGATCTCGCCTCCTTATTGATGGTTGTGTTGCCCGCAGTCGGTGCCGCAGCATTGGCATCTGACTACCGAGTGGCAATTCAGACCGTGGGGGTCTGCCTCACAGGCAAGCTACCCCGTCAAGCGAACCCGGCTGAAGTGGCAAAGGCACTGGGCACAGCGGCTCAGATGGCAGTGGTTGCCGGTCTCGTGGGCACACTGATCGGCATAGTTGGTATCGTCGCTTGGAGTGGCCCAGTTTCAAATCCATCGCATATAGGTAAATCAATTGCGGCCAGCCTGCTCTCGACTCTCTATGGCCTGATTATCTTTAGCTTGCTTGCTACCGTCCGGAATAAAGTCACTTAGGGATAGACTGACTTGCCCTGAGCGGGGCCAAACAAGTATTCGGTCCCGGGATTGGCAGGGCTATAATTATACCCTTGATCAGAAAAACTGCCGAAAATCTACCATGGACATCGCTACCCTGCAAAACCTCGAAGCCTCTGGAGCGCACGCCGCCCTTGAGCAAAAGCTGGCGGCGGCCAAGAACCCGCAGGTCCTGCAGTACGCCACCCATTACTATGTCCGCCGCGGCAACCCGACAA
Source organism: uncultured Turneriella sp. (assembly GCA_964408405.1). Classification (GTDB taxonomy): domain Bacteria; phylum Spirochaetota; class Leptospiria; order Turneriellales; family Turneriellaceae; genus Turneriella. The sequence goes on along the minus strand of CAYOZO010000066.1, from coordinate 3,747 downwards.
AAGTACTCACCTACTATGCTGAGTACGTGCGGGCGACGCCAGCGGGCGAGCGCGACACAGAGGCTGTCGCCATGGCAATCGAATGCGCAAGACGGCTCGGCCGCCACAATCTGGTCACCGAATACTTTTTGGCGTTGAACAAGCAGGAACGCGAAAAACTCAGCAGCGAAAGCCTTACGAGTGTTGCATGGGCATTCGCCGCGCTCGGAAAATTTGCCGAGGCCGAGCGCATTGCCGGCTTTATACGCACCCGCGCGGGAATTGCACAACTACCGGATTTCGACGGTTACGTGAAGGCCCAATACGGCGATGCACGCGCCGTCAGGCAGTTTATCGAAAACACTCCCCCACGCTTTGACCGGAATGATGCCGCAGGCAGCGTACAGAAAGCATTGTCGATTGCGATCGCGCACATGGCCGAGGGCAACTACCCTACTGCAGTCGCCGTGCTCGAGCAGTGCAAAGCGGTTGTAAGCTAGCAGGCTGTTGAAAAACAGCCAGCTATATCGCCTTACTGAAAGCCTTCTGCTCGCTGCCCTTGCGGTAAGCATCGAAAGTCGAGGCGATATGCCGTATGATGAAGCTGCCCGTTTCTGTAGTCGTGAAATCGGTATCTGTCAGTAAGCCGTGACCATCGGTCGCAAATTCGCTAAGTCGCTCGATCTCCGAGGCAAAATGCTCTTTGAAGCGAATACCAAACTGTTGCTCAATTTCAGCGAAGCGAATCCGGAAATTCGCCATGAGCTGCGTGATCACCTCATGCCGCAACTTATCCTCAGGACTCATCACAAAGCCTTTTTCAAACCAGTTTGTACCTGTCTTGATTGCGTTACGGTATGCTGATAATTTCAAGTGATTCTGCATATAGACTCCCGAAACAAAACCGATCGCGCTGGTGCCGAATGCTAGCATGTCGAGCGTCTTCTGCGTCGTGTAGCCCATGAAATTGCGGTGTAGTGTCTTGTTGCGGTATGCCTCGGTGAGAGAATCTCCCGGCAAGCTGAAGTGGTCCATACCGATCTGCACATAACCCAACTGAGAAAAATGCTCGCGAGCCGAGAGATAAATCCGCAGCTTCTCTGAAGGCTCTGTCAGCGCTGCAGCATCGAGGCGCTTTTGGTGGTGCTTAAGCCATGGCACGTGCGCGTAACTAAAGAGCGCTATGCGCTCGGGCCGCAGTTCGCCGATAAAATCGAGGTTGGCCTTATAGCTGTCGTTTGTCTGGTACGGCAAGCCATAGATAAGGTCGATGTTAACAGAAGAGAAGCCCAGCGCCCGGCTTTCTGCGACGATCTCTTTGACTCGGCCCGTATCCTGCGGCCGGTTGACCGCTTCGAGCACCTTGGGAGTGACATCCTGTACACCGTAGCTCACGCGGTTGAAGCCAAGTTTCTTCAAATGTGGCAGATAGCCGTCGGTCAAAACTGCCGGATCGAGCTCCACGGAAATTTCCGCATCCGGCGTGAATTCAAAGTAAGTGTGCAACCCGGCAAAGAGTCTATCCCAGTCCGAAAGCCTTAAGAAATTAGGAGTTCCCCCGCCAAAGTGCAACTGGCTAACCCTGGGCCTGAACGGAACTTGTGCCGAGCCTTGTCGAGGCATCATCTCTGTCTTGGTCTTGATTTCGGCCAAGAGCAGCGGAATGTACTCGTCGAGCACCTCGATCTTGCGCGTCAGCAGCACGTTGCAGCCGCAGTAGAG
>CAYOZO010000066.1:0-1946 GCA_964408405.1 uncultured Turneriella sp. | reverse complement strand
TTGCGGTAACTGTCGAGCAGCACACCATCGGATAGCGGCCCAAACTCGAGCGCGGTCGGGTACGAGGTATAACGGGGTACCGGCGAGTTGTAGCGCACAATCAGCGCTTCGACGGTGGCGTTGTCGAGCATGAGGTGCGTTTTGTGCTCTGCCGGCGTGTGTCAAGTAGGGGCAGCGATTGCGTCAGCTATTTGTGGATTTTGAGCGGCTTTTGGCTCGACACGAAACACCGCACCCGATAAATGGACAATTAAATCTTTTATTGGAGACAGCATGGCAAATACAGTTACACACAAATGGATTCTGCCTTTCAGCGAAATTCGCATCGAGGACGTGCCGCTCGTGGGGGGCAAGAACGCCTCGCTCGGCGAAATGTTTCGCGAACTGAAATCCAAGGGAGTGCGTGTGCCGGACGGATTTGCCGTCACTGCGGAGGCCTACCGCGAATTTTTGCGCAAGACCGGGTTGGATAAGAAAATCCGCGAGCTACTCAAGGGCCTCGACGCCAATAACGCAGAGAACCTGCAGCAGCGTGGCCGCGCCGTGCGCGAGGCGGTACTCAAGGAAGAAATCCCGCAAGAGATCCGCGAGGAAATTTTGGCTGCATACGCCCGGCTCTCTGAAGGCAGACCCGGTGGCATCGACGTCGCCGTGCGTTCGAGCGCCACTGCTGAAGATTTACCGAACGCGAGTTTTGCCGGCCAGCAGGAAACATTCCTCAATGTGCATGGTGAACCGCAGCTCATCGATGCCTGCCGTCGCTGCTTTGCCTCACTCTTCACCGACCGGGCGATCTCTTACCGCGAACACCAGGGCTTCGACCACTTCCAGGTTGCGCTCTCGATCGGCGTGCAGCGCATGGTGCGCTCAGATCTTGCTAGTTCAGGCGTAATGTTTTCGATCGATACAGAAAGCGGTTTCAAAGACGCCGTGCTGATCAACGCGGCCTGGGGCCTGGGCGAGAACGTCGTGCAGGGCGCAGTCAACCCTGACGAGTTCTACGTTTTTAAGCCGACGCTCGCGCGGGGCTTCAAACCCATCTTACAGAAAAAAACCGGCAGCAAAGAATTCAAGATGGTCTATGATTCTGGCGGCGGTAAACTGGTCAAAAATATTCCGGTAAGCGAGGCGGAGCGTTCGGCGTTCTGTATCAATGACGACGATATTTTGACTCTCGCGCGCTGGGCCGTCACGATTGAAGAGCACTATTCGCAAAAGAAAGGCTCGCCAAGCCCGATGGACATGGAATGGGCGAAGGACGGAATAACCGGAGAACTCTTCATCGTGCAGGCGCGCCCTGAAACCGTGCAATCACAGCGCGATATGCGCAGACTCGAGGTCTATACCCTGAAGGAAAAAGGCCGGGTACTCGTCGAAGGGCGCAGCGTCGGTGAGCGCATCGCTACTGGCACCGTACGTGTCGTGAAGTCTGCCGCCAACCTGTCGCTCGTCAAACAGGGTGACATACTCGTAACCGACCGCACCGACCCAGATTGGGAACCTGCGATGAAAAAGGCAGCGGCAATTGTCACCAACCGTGGCGGCAGAACCTGCCACGCCGCGATCATCAGCCGCGAACTGGGCTTACCCGCTGTCGTCGGTACGCTCGACGGCACCGAAAAACTCAAGGATGGTGAAGTCGTTACCGTAAGCTGTGCCGAAGGCGATACAGGCCGGGTATATGCGGGAGCGCTTGCATTCAGCAAAGAGACGCTCGATTTTTCGGGCAGTGAGCGCCCGAAGACCAGAGTGATGATTAACGTCGCCAACCCCGATGAGGCGTTCCGCACCAGCCAGGTACCGAACGACGGCGTCGGTCTTGCGCGCATGGAATTCATCATCAACAGCTATATCAAGATACACCCACTCGCGCTGCTGAACTACTATAAACCCACCGACCGCGGGGTAATCGAACACATCGCCCGGCTGACGAAAGGTTATACCGA
>CAYOZO010000065.1:0-18770 GCA_964408405.1 uncultured Turneriella sp. | reverse complement strand
CGACTCGCGATGCGAACCGCTTGCAAAACGCTACGCGACTTGGCATACCAAGTCGCTCTGCTGTTTGCAGCCTTGTACGGTTTCCGGAACCTGCTGTGGGCGCCTGATTCAGGCACCCGTCAAAATGCATAACCAATGGAACCTCCGAACCAGGGCAGGCGGCGCGATTCGATGCCGATGCTGTCGATTCCCTGGAAGATATAGAGCATTGCGCGCAGGGTAACTCCCCCTTCACGCGGCAAGTAGGCCGCACCCACGCCTACAACCGGCGTAAAGGCCTGCCCCGTCACCGTCGCGCGCACCCCGGTGCGCTGTGTGCGCTCCGCACCAATCACCGCAGTGCCGCCAAACAGCAGTTCGCCATAAAGGGGGATCTGCCCCGAAATGCGCCAGAGACCCGAAAACGAAACCGGCACGAGGTGAAAGCTCACAGTGTCGCCAGCCGCATTGCCGGGCGGCACATCAACGTAACTGTAGCCGGCATTCGCCAAAAGCATTTCGTGAAAGCGGTAGCTTACGCGCGCTGAGTACCAGATGCCCTGACCATACGATTCGATGCCGACGATGGTGCGTGCTATGCGCGCTGTGGGAGCTTCTTCGGCTTTGGGGCTTGCGACGCAGAATAGGGCTGGCACGAGTCGCAGGAGCAAATGCTTACGGATGGCCGTCATGGGCGTGAGGGGGCCGGTAGCTGTATGCCGTTGCCCGGTCGAGATTTTTTTTGCATTCGCCGTTACGAATGCGCTACCGGGAAAAGCCAGTAAGACAGTTTGGGGTTTAGCACTTTTTGCTGAAGTTGTCGCATAAGTTTCAATCTGTTTGACAGCCTGTTTCGCAGGTCGGTTGTGCATTACGCAGTTTGCGCGGAATTAGCACCGAAGACGGAGACCCTGCGGGTCAGAGTGCCTTCGCTAATTCCGCTGAAAGCGGAATTAGCTCAGTTGGTTAGAGCGCTTCCTTGACATGGAAGAGGTCACTGGTTCGAATCCAGTATTTCGCACAGCTCAATACCTAACAGGCTGTTGAAAAACAGCCATAAAGCAGGATGTTGAAACCGGGCTTGAGCTGCAGACAGGCCATTTATGGCCGTTTTGCGAGCGATTTCGCTAAGAAATCGCGGCGTCTGCAGCGAGCACGGTATTTTTTCAACATCCTGCTAATTGGTATTTCGCACACAAATTCTTACCATGCTTGCAGGGGCTTGCCTGCAAGCCCCCTGCAAGCATATCACACACTTAATTGACGCGCACAGTCGCGTTGCCGGTCGTACATCCACACTATGGCAAACGCAAAAATCACCTGGACCAAGATTGACGAAGCGCCCGCGCTAGCGACTTATTCGCTGCTGCCGATTGTGCAGGCCTTCACCAAGGCAGCCGGCGTCGAGGTCGAGACCCGCGATATTTCTCTTGCTGGGCGCATCCTCGCCAACTTTCCCGAAAATCTGACGGATGCGCAAAAAGTGCCCGACGAATTGGCCTACCTCGGTAAACTGGTGCTCGAGAAGGAAGCCAATATCATTAAACTACCGAACATAAGCGCCTCGGTACCGCAGCTGAAGGCGGCGATTGCCGAGCTGCAGGGGCAGGGTTACAAGGTGCCCGATTACCCCGAAGAACCGAAGACAGAAGAAGAAAAGGCGATCAAGGCGCGCTATGCCAAAGTACTTGGCAGCGCGGTTAACCCGGTAATCCGCGAGGGAAACTCTGATCGCCGTGTCGCGCGTTCCGTGAAAGAGTTTGCCAAGAAAAACCCGCACAAACTCGGCGCCTGGCACAAGGGCATCAAGAGCCACGTCGCGCACATGGCGGCGGGTGATTTCTTCCACAATGAGAAATCCGTAACGCTTGAAACTCCCACTGAAGCGAAGATTGTTTTTACCGACAAGGCCGGCAAAGAGACAGTTCTAAAGGAGAAGCTCTCACTAAAGAAAGGCGAAATTCTTGATGCCACGTTCATGAGCGCGAAGGCGCTGCGCGCGTTCATCGAAGACCAGCTGAATGACGCCAAAGCGAAAGACTTGCTTTTTTCCGTGCACCTCAAGGCGACGATGATGAAGGTCTCTGACCCGATCATCTTCGGCCATTTTGTTTCGGTTTACTTTAAGGACGTTTTCGAAAAACACAGTGCGACTTTTGCTGAATTGGGAGTTAACCCCGACCTGGGTCTCGGAGATCTCTATGCAAAACTGAAATCCCTGCCTGACGCGAAACGCGCCGAAATTGAAGCAGACATCAAGGCGGCATACGAGAAACGCCCGCCGTTGGCGATGGTCGATTCGGAAAAAGGAATTACCAACCTGCACGCGGGCAACGACGTAATCATCGATGCATCCATGCCCGTGGTGATCCGCGATTCGGGGCAGATGTGGGGGCCCGACGGCAAGCTGCATGAATGCAAGGCCGTGATTCCCGATACGTCTTATGCCGAATTCTACCAGGTCGGTTTTGATTTCTGCCGCGAGCACGGGGCTTTTGATCCGCGCACGATGGGTAATGTGGCGAATGTTGGCCTCATGGCGCAGCAGGCTGAAGAATACGGCTCGCACGACAAAACCTTCAAAGCTCCGGCAGACGGAGTGATTCGTATTATTGATGCTCAAGGCAAGGTACTGACAGAACACCAGGTCGAGCAGGGCGATATCTGGCGTGCCTGCCAGGCAAAAGACGAAGCGATACGCGATTGGGTTGCGCTGGCGGTGCGGCGCGCGCGTGCGACCGGCAACCCGGCGGTCTTCTGGCTTAACAAAGACCGGCCGCACGATGCGCAAATGATCGCGAAGGTTACTACTTATCTCAAGGAGCACGACACAGCAGGTCTGGAAATCCATATCAAGTCGCTCACCGAAGCGATGCAGTACACGCTCGAGCGTGTGAAGGCCGGCAAAGACACGATCTCTGTCACAGGCAACGTGATGCGCGACTATTTGACCGATCTCTTCCCCATACTGGAGCTCAACACCAGCGCCAAAATGCTCTCCATTGTGCCGCTCTTAAACGGCGGTGGTCTCTTCGAAACAGGCGCAGGGGGATCTGCCCCGAAACACGTGCAGCAGTTCCAGAAAGAAGGTTATCTCCGCTGGGATTCCACAGGGGAATTCCTGGCGCTCGGAGCCTCGCTCGAACATCTCGCAGAGACATTCAATAATCCCAAAGCAAAGGTGCTCGCTGACACGCTCGATATTGCCTTCGGCAAATTTCTCGATAATAACAAGTCGCCTGCGCGTAAGGTGGGCGAGATCGACAACCGGGGCAGCCATTTCTACTTCGCACTCTACTGGGCTGAGGCGCTTGCGGCGCAGACTTCAGACAAGGATTTGCAGGCTAAGTTTGTGCCGGTGGCCAAAGCATTAAAGGAAAACGAAGCGAAGATAGACAAGGAGCTCATCGATGCACAGGGCAAACCGGTGGACATGGGAGGTTACTACCATCCCGACGACCAAAAGGTCTCGCGGGCGATGCGGCCGAGTGCGACTTTGAATGCGATTATTGATGGTTTGCGGGGTGCTGCGTAAGGCATTTTTAGCTATGGCATTCCATAGCTACTAAGGAGTCAGTGCGGTTTTTGCAAAAAAAAACAATTTTTTTTGCAAATCAATGAGAAAAAAACGGCATTTCCTGGTATTTAATAGATAGAGAGATACCATGAAATGCCAAAAGCAGCCCAAATTTCTGTCAGGTAAGCCGGACAAAATTGCCGAGCTCTGGGAGGTTCGCCTGCCCGAATCTCTGTGGAAACGCCTCGTGTGCATAGCTCGCTCGAATTGCATCACGTACTCGACGGTTACCCGCTACTGTGCATTTCGCCTCGCCGAGCGCAGTACTTTGAGGCAAAATCGATGTTTGAAGATGATGAAACAGGCCGACTTGCAGACTTACAAAACTGAAAAGTCCCACAGGCATATGGTTTGCCTATACGGTCAGGATGCGGATCTCCTGCGTTTGGCGGCGATGCGTTTGGGCGTTTCGGTATCGTGCCTCATTCGGCTTTCGTTACGTCTATTTCTCCGGCATTTTGATATGGAATCCCATAGCCACCGCAAGCCCAATCATGCGGTTCTGTTTTGGTATGGTATCAAACGAGCCTTTGAGCTCATCACCCGCGTCGAAACCTGTCTCAAAACGTTCTGTTCCACCATCTACTACGTGCAGTCCTTTCCGCCGGAACGCCGCTGGAACTGGGGCGAATAACAGGTTTCTGCAAAAGGGATTTATGGCCTGTTACGGCATTTTAGTTATGTCGCATGAAATCCGCCCTGATTGCACTGGCGCTTGCGCTCCCATCGCTTGTTTCTGCCGAGGATGTGTTTCTTTCATGCCAGGTCACGCAGATAGCAGCCTCTGAAAAAGAAGGGCGGACCGATGCGAAGCTCAAGAAGGTCGCCAAATTTCTGCAAAAAGACGCGGCGACGCAGAAGTACCAAAGCTTTCGCTATGTGGGCAAACGCTCGTTGAATGCAACTAAGACCAGTGCGGGGACTGCCAAACTCAAGAATGGCGATAAGATCTCTGTGCGGGTAATTTCAGTTAACCGGGCACAGAAGAAAAATACGCTGACTGTGGAGCTCACGGTTGGCGGCAGCACTTCGCAGAAAAGCTTTGTTGACCGGGATTATCTTATTGTCCCGGCAGGGGAGCTCGACAAGAAATCTGATCTCGTCGTGGCGTTGCATTGCCCCGTCTTTCCATGAAAGCGAAGGGGAAAGAACGGCTGACGGTAAAGAAGAAAACCGACGCGGGTAAATCTCTGGCCAAAAAAGCAGCAACAAAAGAATCTTACCATGATGCACAGCGCATCGTGGTTCTCGACTTTGGCAGCCAGTACACACAGCTCATTGCGCGCCGGTTACGCGAACTGCGCTACTATGCAGAGATCCACCCGCATACGCTGAGCGCAGAAGAAATCAAGAAACTCCACCCCGCGGGCGTTATACTCTCGGGCGGTCCGGCATCTGTGTATGAAAAAGGCGCGCCGCAGGTAGATGAGAAAGTTTTTGATCTGGGTGTCCCCGTGCTGGGCATCTGCTACGGCCTGCAGCTTATCTGTCACCTCAATGGCGGCAAGGTCGCAGCTTCCCAAGAGCGCGAATATGGCCGTGCGACTCTGCGTCCGCGCAGAAGCTCTCCTTTGCTTAAGGGTATCAAAGCCGGCCAGGTATGGATGTCGCACGGCGACAGGATTGTCAGCCTGCCGAAGCGGTTTGCCGTGATCGGCACTTCTGAAAATTCGCCGATGGCTGCTTTTGCGGATGAAAAGGCGCGTATCTATGGTTTGCAGTTTCACCCTGAAGTACACCATTCGACGCAGGGCAAGGCGATCCTGAAGAATTTTGCCTCTTCCATCTGTGGCATGAAACCCAACTGGACGATGAGCCGCTTTGTCGAAGAGAAAATCGCCGAGATACGCGCGCAGGTCGGTAAAGAACGCGTTTTGCTCGGCTTGTCGGGCGGCGTGGATTCGACCGTCACTGCCAAACTCCTGCACGATGCGATTGGCGACCAGCTCACCTGCGTCTATGTCGATACCGGTCTCATGCGCAAGGGCGAGACCGAAGCGGTCCGCGAGCGGTTTAAAAAAGAATTTGGTATCAGGCTCGAAGTCGTCGATGCGCAGGAGCGCTTTCTCAAGGCGCTTGCCGGGGTCGATGAACCAGAACAGAAGCGTAAAATTATCGGCAAACTTTTTCTCGATGAATTTGCCACAAAAGCCAGAGAACTCGGCCACCATGAATTTCTGGCGCAGGGTACGCTCTACACCGATGTCATTGAATCTGTCTCGGTCAAAGGACCTTCACAGACCATCAAGTCACACCACAACCGCGTGCAGGGCGTTCTCGACCTGATACAGGCGGGCAGGGTGATCGAGCCGCTCTCAGAACTCTTCAAAGACGAAGTGCGCCGGCTGGGCCAGGCGCTCAAGATCAACCGCGAACTGCTGTTTCGCCATCCTTTCCCGGGGCCGGGGCTTGCTATTCGCATTCTGACAGCTGTGACCAAAGAAAACCTGGCAACGCTGCGCGAGGCTGACGCGATCATGCTCGACGAACTCAAGACCTCTGGCTGGTATCAGAAGGTCTGGCAGGCGGGAGCTATTTTTTTACCGGTGCGCTCGGTGGGTGTGATGGGCGACAACCGCACCTATGAAAACGTCATTGCGCTGCGCCTCGTGACCTCAGAAGATGGCATGACTGCTGACTTCGCGCACCTGCCGTACGACGTGCTGGGAAAAATTGCTTCCCGCATCATTAACGAAGTGCGGGGTGTGAACCGCGTCGTCTATGATATCTCTTCCAAGCCGCCGGCAACTATCGAGTGGGAGTAGCCCCGTTCTGGCAAAATTGCTCCGCCTTGCAACTATCGCTGCGCTGCTGTTGTCGGGGGCGCTGCTGGCGCAGCGGCCCGACAGCTGGGAGCAAGAACGCGCTAACGCAGAAGCTCCCACAGCCAGGCGCAGTACGGAGCCTGCTGGCGACCTCGGCAAGCCGCTCGATGAGGTATGGCGTATCGTATTCCATAATGCCAAGGGCAAGGATGTCGTGCTCGACTGCGAGGTCGCGCGAACCGAGAAAGAAAAGGAGCGCGGCCTGATGTTTCGCAAATTTCTCGGCAAGAACCGGGGAATGATCTTTGTTTATAACCAGCCCGACCAGATGAATTTCTGGATGCAGAATACGCTGATACCACTGAGTATTGCCTACGTGCACGAAAAACTCTTTATCGCCAGCATCCACGACATGAAACCGCTTTCGCTCGATATTGTGAGCTCCGATATTCCTGTTCTCTATGCTATTGAAGCCAATGTCGGCTGGTTCAAGAACAACCACATTCTCCCAGGCAATCGTATAACGATCTATAAGAATCCGGCGGATTACAAGATTGAGAACAGAAGCAAGTACCGCCAGGAAGTACCAACGCCCTGAGACCCAGTGGACGCCTCATCTCTCTACCAAAAGAAGCTGGTTTCAAAAGAACAGTACCGCGCCCTGTGTGTGGGACAATACGGTTCGAGCTACTTTCCGAATAAGCGCAGCCAGGAAGAATCTCTGCGCGAGCTTTTGATGCTCGCAGAGACCGCCGGAGTAAAAACCCTGCACGAACTGTTTTTTCAGCATGCCGACATACACCCGGCGATGTTTTTCACCTCGGGCCAGATCGAAAAGATCCGCCAGGTACTTTCTGATCTGCAGCTGAATCTGCTTTTTGTCGATGCGCAGCTCAAGCCCAACCAACTCAGGAACCTCGAAGAAGAGCTCAACGTGCGCGTGCTCGGCCGCATTGAGGTCATTCTCGATATCTTTGCCATGCGCGCGCGCACGCGCGAAGCTCTGCTGCAGGTCGAATTAGCGCAGCTGCTCTATATTCTGCCTCGACTCAAAGGCTTGGGCGGTGTGCTTTCGCGGCAGGGAGCGACTGGAGCACCCGGTATTGGTACGCGTGGACCCGGCGAGACCATGCTCGAAACTGACCGGCGCTATATTCGCCGGCGCATCCAGAAAATCCGCCGGGAGCTTAGGGATGTCGAGCGCCACCGCGAGACTGCGCGGCATGGACGAAATCTTACGACCTTTGCGCTCGTCGGTTATACGAATGCCGGCAAGAGCAGCGTGCTCAATGCGCTTTCCTCGACTTCGCAAAAAGTTTTTGCCGAAGACAAACTCTTTGCTACGCTTGATACTTTCTCGCGCAAGATCTATCTCGGCGAAAGGGACTTCAAACCGAACTATGGCATCGTCACAGATACAGTCGGTTTTATCCGCAACCTGCCGGCCTCTCTTGTCGCCGCTTTCCAGTCGACGCTCGATGAGATACGCTATGCAGACGTCATTGTCGAAGTCCACGACGCCTCGAGCGCGCAACTCGCCGACGAGATGCAGGTTGTTGCCGAAGAGCTTAAGCGCCTCGGCGTAGAGGAAAAACCGCGGATACTGTATTTCAACAAAGAGGATCTGGTCTTTGCTGAGCACAGGGCCGAGTTGGCGCAGAAATTTACCAATGCTGTTTGGGGTAATGCCCTCTCAAAAGAAGGCGTGCAGCCGCTGCGGGATAAACTGGGTTCTGTCGATAAACTCCTTTACAGCAGCAGGATTATTTAGCGTATTTGTTTCCCATCCTATGAAATCGTCTGATCGTTTAAAAGTTCTGATAATCATTCCGTTTTTCTGCTGGTTGCTGCTCTCCTGCCGCAGCGTTCAGGTAGAAACACCGACCGGGCCAAATGCAGATTTGTGGCGCGCTGCCCGGGAGGGAAATGCAGAGCTTTTGGAACAGGCCCTGCTCGCTGGCGGCGATCCGATGCAGCGGGATCAAAACTGGCAGACACCGCTGCACCTGGTTGTTATGAGCGGGCAGGAAAGCGCCGTCAGGATTCTCGTGCAACTGAAGAAAGATATCGAGGCCCGCAAGGCGAAGCGCGATGGGGTCGCGATACTCAATTATCTCAATTCGACAGGTTCGCGGAACTATGCCTGGATTGGAACAAGCCTGCCCGATGCGATCCAGGGCATAATGAACCAGAACTATTCCTTCAGGCGACTCGAACCAGCCCAGGCGCAGAGAAAGGCCGATGCAATTATAGGCAAAAAGACCGCGCTAAGCCCGGAATTACTCTCGCAGCTTGCCGACCGAATGGATGCGGCAATTTTCATTGGTGGGTCCTATACACACGATCCCGAAAAGAAGCGCGTGCAGATATACACGGTGGTCTATACTGCCGGCGAGCGAAAGATTCTCTTTGAGGAAACGGTTCCGGCGCCTGTGGGAGCTGAACTTTTTGATGCTCTGAATACTGTGGGAGACAACATCGTTCATCGCCTGCGGGAATATGCCAGCGGCAGCTTTGCGATTCAGCCAAAGAATGCAGACCTGCCGCGCATTTCTGACGTGAATGCTCGAAACCGTAAAGGCCAGACTCCTCTGCAGCTTGCCGCAGGGAGTAATGCGTCTGCAATTATGAGACTTTTGATAGAATCCGGCGCCGATTACCAGAACGATCTCATCGAGGCGATCAATTTTGGTGACGATGCGGCAGCGGTCAGCATTGTACGCGCCGCGCCGGATGTCGAATTTCGCATCGCTGCCGGGCGCACAGCGCTGATTCAGGCCGCGTTCAAGGGCCGCTTACCGGTGGTGCGAGCACTGCTCGAGCGCAAGGCCAAGACCGACGTGCGCGATCTGTATGGCTTTACTCCCCTTCTCTATGCTGCACAGGAAGGCCATCAGGAGATTGTCCGGACTCTCCTTGAAGCAAAAGCGTCGGTAAATCTGCCCAGCTGGGAGGGATTTACTCCGCTCATGGCAGCGCAACGCAAGGGCCACACAGCGGTTGCAGAAATGCTCGGCAGGGCAGGGGCGCGATGATTGCTGGTTCTATGCGCACAGTTTTAGGAATCCTGTTGCCGATCTGGCTTCTTGCTGTTGTCAACTGTGCTTCAGGCCGGCCGCGCTACCAGTTGCAGCGCGCTGTGCCGGGAAGCGATGGCGTTGTCTATGTGCAGGCCATAAAAAGCACCAGGGCTTTGGGAGTTCTCAATCGGTCAAAACCCGTGATCCTCAACTGTAGGCTGCGTGGAGCCGAATTGCGCTGTGACAAGGAACTCAAAATCACTTATGACAGCCAGTACTGGCAGGAACCGGGTTATTTTCAAAAGGAGGTAAGCCCATGAGAGCATGGCTTTGTCTCTTACTCGCATTTGTTTTCACCGCCTGTAGCAGTTTTCAGATCACGAATTTCGAGATGCTGACCAATAAGGACGGCAGGGTAGTGTACCGCATCGACGGTATGGAAGATACATTCTTCTCTGAGCGGCCTATGCCGGCGATCATCTGCGTGCCCGACAGCCAGGGAGATCTGCAATGCCGGTGAAATATACGCTTGTCGGATTGCTCGTTGTGCTCATGGGATGCAGGGCGGTAAAATACAATGCACACGTTGTCAGCGATGGTGCCAATGGTTACCTGCGTACCTATTATTCTCCGGAAAAAGCACGCGTGAATCCGGAAACAGAGGGCACAGGAATTGAGCACTGCAAAGTACAGGGATCTGATATTCTCTGCACCGATCTGGCGATCAGTTTTCCTGCCGAGGGTTCAGAGCGGCGCGAACAGTCGGACAGCAGTAAAGATTTGCCTGCTGCAGCGCCAGTGCCGGCGACCGCAAAGAAACAGGCTCCGGTCAAGGCCCCTGCAAAAAAGTAGTCAGCGCATCCCATGAGCGGCTAATGGTGTGCGCCTAATATGCGCAGCGAAAGCCAGTTTGTACGGAGAGACCATTGAGCGAGCTGAGATTGACCTGCGTGAGAATGCCAACGATGTTCTTTTGTGCGCCGGGTAGCAGATTGAGCTGGAATCCCGCAATGCCGCGGCCGCTCAAGACCGCAGGAGTGGCTCCACGTTGTGCAGCCATACTTCCATTGCCAACTGTTGTGGGAGCTCCCCCCATACTGCCTGAAAGTGGGCCTGAAAAGTCGATTTCTGTTCCCGCAGAGCCAAAGTTGAAATCCAAGGCTGCACCGAGGTAAAGCGAAAAGAAATAGAACAGTCGCACATGCGTGACCGCTTCGATGGGAATTGTCACAGAGCCCGACGATATTTGAATAATTCCGGAGGGAGTCCAGGTCAATTGCGGGTCAGCAACAGTGCCGGCACCTACCGTAGTTGGAGTCAGGGCCTTAGTGCCTGTGCGGCTGTCATAGCGCGCATTCAGCCGGGAATAGTTAATGCCAGTTAAGAGCAGTACCTCGCCGTAGGTTAGCCAAGGCTTACCCCTGGGATATAACAGAGTGTACTGCGCGTTCAATCCGAGAACTGTCGCCGAGAGTGCGAGACCGGGGTCGAGGCTGTTGGATGAGATATGGAATATGTTGGCAAGTACTGTCATGCGCGCCAATTCGAGCGGTCCCAAATAGCGAGGCGTGCGCAGGAGAGATAGATTGAAGCCAGTCACGGCACTGAGCTGCGCACCGATGCCAAAGCGTGGCAGTGTATCTCCGTCAAGATTACGCAGTTTATCTGCCGCATCCCCCAGCGGTGCGTTGCCACCGTTAATCGCAACTCCAAGCCCACCGCCAAGTATCACGGAATGTTTGCCCGCTGCGAACGCGGTGCCCGCGCCCATGGTGGCAAGCGACTGCGCGCTCGAAGTGCCTTTCGCAATATTGTCCAGGGCAGAGAGCTGGTATTTTTCACTGATTTTTTGCAGGAGTGCATTAGCTTTGCTGGCGTAAGTGGCATCAGTAAGCTGCAGGACGGCTTCTCCATTAGTAATTGTTGTGGCAGTGATTTCTGGTGCTGCAGCGAACGGAGTTACCATTAAGATCATTTTCAGGAGCTTTTGCCGCACCAGCAGTCCAAGCCGCCGCTCTTGCTGCCAAAAGGAAGGCGGCATAAAGTTGTGAGTTGACCTGGGAATAAGGTGGGCAATCCTCGCAGCCATGGTTGATTGCGGGCCCTTGTAACGCGACGTAAAGCCGCTATTTACCTGCCGCTGAATTTCGCCTTCCGTTTTTCCTGGAACGAGCGGATACCCTCGCGGGCATCTTCGCTCTCGAGCATAACCATTAGGTCTGGATACAATCGCCTGGCAGCCGCATCGAATCCCTCTTCAGCTGCGCGCCGCGAAGAGGCGAGAGTCGCGCGCACCGCTAACGGTGACTGCTCCGCTATGGTCGAGGCAATCTTATACGCGCGCTCGCGCAGTTTGCTCTGTTCGACAATTTCCTGGATCAGGCCAATGCGCAGCGCTTCACTGGCGGGAAACATTTCACCGGTCAGCATGTATTTCATGGCATTGCCCCAGCCACACTGCGCAGGAAAACGCATCGTGGCACCGCCAAAGGGAAACACCCCGCGCTGCACTTCCATCTGGGCGAACTTCGTGCTGGGGGTGGCAAGACGCACGTCGCTGGCGAGCATGAGTTCCATACCGAGTGTCAGGCAGAAACCATGCGCTGCGACGACGACGGGTTTCGTTTTGGCTCGGCCAGACACTGCCCAGGGATCTATGCCATCTTTGCCGGAAAGCAGGGTGCCGTTCTTTTTTATTCCCTCCGCCACCTCGTTAAGCTCAAGGCCCAGTGTGAAGTGTTTGCCCTCTGCCTGCACGATGCCTACTCGGATCTCAGAATCATTTTCCATCTGTTCATACGCCTCGCCCAGCTCGCGCAACATGGCTGTGTTGAAGGCGTTGTTCTCCTTCGGGCGGTTAAAGGTAATCACCAACACGTGGCCGTTTTTTTCGGTTCGGATATATTCGGACATGGGAGCTTGTAATGCATGCCCGAGGCAGGTCAAGAAATTCGGCATTTTCCAGTATGTTCCGGGAAGCTTTAGCGTCCTCCTAACAGGATGTTGAAAAAATCCCGTGCTCGCTGCAGACGCCGCGATTCGCGCTGCGAACCGCTTGCGAAACGGCCATAAATGGCCTGTCTGCAGCTGCGCTCGGTTTCAACATCCTGCTTCATGGCTGTTTTTCAACAGCCTGCTAATACTTGTGTGGTTTCCACTGCGTGGTATCGAGGCTGGTTTCGGGCAGCCACTAGCTGTGTTTTTCCATAGCTAACAGGATGTTGAAAAAATAACGTGCTCTAGCTTAAGCCCGGTTTCAACATCCTGCTTCAGGTCAGTTTTTCAACGGCAACTTAGCGCAAGAAAATCTCTCGTCCAAGGTACTTGCTGTATTCTGACCAGGCGGAATCGGTGTTGCGGTTCTCCGCGTTCTTCTGCAGGTCATGAAAAATGAACTGTGTCGAATCGATTGCGTCGGCTGCGTGTACCAGGTATGCCTCGAGAAAGCGCGGTTCTTCAATGGCGCCCCAACTGCGCCGCCCCTGGTGGGCGAGCACAACGTGCTCCAGCTTGGCGCGCGTGAGCGGATGCATTTTCACAAGTTTCAGCTTTTCGACGAGTTTTTCATAGCCTAAAAGCGTATGGCCCTTCAATCGGCCAGCTTCTGAGTGCTCGTAATGGCTTAAAAGAAAGTTATATTCATCGGTTTTACCGATGTCATGCAAAAAGGCTCCTGCGACGAGCAGGTCATGGTCTGCGTGCGGGTATATTTTCGAAAATGCTGAAACCTGCCGCATCACATTGAGTGTGTGCTCCATCAGGCCGCCGATATACGCGTGGTGCACCTGCCGTGATGCAGGCGCTTCGACAAAAAGACGCATGAAGGATCGATCGCGCAGAAACAGATTACAGACTTCTCTGAGTTCATTCGAAGAAATGGCGCCAATGAGCTGGCGCATTTCGGTGTACATCTGCCGCCGACTTAAGGGGGTGCGCGCCTGGAAACGGCTCAGCTCTTCGGTTTCGGCTGCTGCCTCAACCTTGATGAGCTTGATCTGTTTGACGCCCTGGAATTCTTCGACAATGCCCTGGATACGGATTACTTTTCCAGGCCGTGCGATTTCTGCGGTTTTTTTGAGTTCTGCCGGAGTGGCAAAGAAAATGGCAGGCATGTGGCCCGTCTGATCGGCGAGCATCAGCCGCAAAAATGGCTTGTTGTTCTTTGCGCTCTGCAGAGTCGCCCGCCGCACCAAAAAGCGGCCTTCTTCGAGTAGTCCGTTCTGCAAATCGCGGATAAAGGGCGAACGTTCGGCGGAAAAGCTCATCGGTCAGCGAAATTCTTTTGCTTTGGGATTAAAGTGCGCAGGGCTCAAAATTGTGTCGTTGCGCGACGGCTCGCGTCTTTCGGGGTAATCGGTAGTGTAGTGCAGGCCACGGCTTTCTTTGCGCGCGAGCGCCGAGCGAATTGTGAGTTGTGCGACGAGTGCCAGGTTGCGCAGCTCGAGCAGATCGCGCGAGATCACGGTGCGGTTGTAGAAGTCGATGATCTCGCCGTAAATCACATCCACGCGGCGGAGCGCCCGTTCGAGGCGCAGGTTGGAGCGCACGATACCGACATAGTCCCACATGATCGAGCGGATTTCCTTGAAGTCATGGCTGATTAAGACCCACTCTTCTGCATTCCTGGTGTTTGAATGATCCCATTGGGTAAGGAGACCAGCGGTCGCGCGCAGCGCATCGAGTGGCGCGCTGCCGGCAAGGATGTGCTCGAGCGCACGCTGGGCAAACACCAGGCCCTCGAGTAATGAGTTCGAGGCAAGGCGGTTGCCGCCATGTACGCCCGAAGAAGCGACTTCGCCGATGGCGTAGAGATTCGTCAAATCGGTGAGTCCATCGTAATCGACCAGCACTCCGCCGCACATATAGTGGACGGCCGGCACCACAGGTATGGGTTCGCGTGTGATATCGATATTGAACTTCTCTTTCAGGGTGCCATAGATTAGGGGAAAGTGTTCCTGCACAAATTGCGCGTCGCGGTGCGTAATATCGAGCCAGACGTAGTCTAAACCGTCACGTTTAAGCTCCGCATCGATTGCGCGTGCCACGATGTCGCGCGGAGCGAGCTCACGCTGCTCGTGGTAGTCCTGCATGAACGCTCGTCCACTGCGCGGGTTTTTGAGAATTGCGCCTTCGCCGCGCATGGCCTCGGTGATGAGAAACGCAGGCGTTCCCGCAGGCGCCTTGCCTTTGAGCGCGAGCGCCGTCGGATGAAACTGGAAGAATTCCATGTTGCGCACGCGGCAGCCGGCACGATACGCCAGCGCTACGCCGTCGCCGGTCGAAACGGGGGGGTTGGTTGTTACCGGATAGACACGGCCGGCGCCGCCGGTGGCGAGAATGGTATAGTCTGCCGTGAAGAGATCGATTGCATTCGTTTCGGCATTGAGGACATACGCGCCAAAGACAGTACTCGAATTTCTGCGTTCAGGCAGATGGTGCTCTGTCGCCAGCTCGACAACGCAGTGGTTGGTGAGAAGACGCACGTTCGGCTCGGCCAAAACTTTCTCGAGCAGAAAAGATTCGAGCGAACGGCCGGTATGGTCGTGCGTGTGCAGCACGCGCGATTCGCCGTGTCCGCCCTCGCGTCCGAAGTGCAACTTGCCATCTTCGCCGCGCGTGAAAGGCATGCCAAGATCGATGAGTTCCTGCACACGCCGCACTCCTTCGCGCACGAGGATGTCCACCGCAGTCTCATCGCAGAGCCCGGCGCCCGCAGCGAGTGTGTCTGCCTTATGCTTTTCCGGATCATCCCAGCTGCCCAGCGCGGCGGCGATTCCCCCCTGCGCATAGGTTGTGGCAGCATTGTCCACGCGGTCTTTGGTAACGATTGTTACACTACCGTGCTTTGCCGCCTTCAGCGCGAAGAAAAGCCCTGCAATACCAGAGCCGATCACGAGAAAGTGCGGAGTGGGAGTGTTTACACTCACGGATCACAACTCTTGAAGGTGAAATAGCCCGACTACAGATTTACCAGAAAGAGAATGCACTAAGAAACCACGGCGGCATGGCGGGCACGGCGGAAAGAAACAAATTGGATAACCCAAGCGTCCTCTGTAGATGCACATCATTTGTCTTTCCAAGATCTTCGCCGTGTACGCCGTGTCGCCGTGGTTAATGGTCTATGGTGAAAACAAACCACCCAGCCAGCGGTTAGTGGAGTCGATCACGGCGGCGGGTATTTCGTGCTGCCCCTCAAATGCATTAAGCTCGCCCTCGGCCCCATTGGCTGTTAGCAGTTGATAAAGCCGTTCAGCGGCCTGGAAAGGTAGCACCGGGTCAAGCCGGCCGTGCGACTGGTGAAAGCGGAGTGTCTGCTGCTTCTCGGCAAATTTGCTTTTTGCCATATTCTCCCAGCCGGTGCGGTTGACGAGCGTGCCCGAAAATATCAAAAGACCTGCGAAATATTCTTGATGGTGGAGCGCAATTTCGGTCGCAAGCATCGCTCCCTGCGAAAATCCGCCAATCACCGTTTTCGCGGGATCACACTCGAGTTTCTGCAGCGCGCCGATAAGCCTGTCACGGGCTTCTGCCATACCTGCCGGCAAATTTTTGGCAAGATCGCGCAATCCCCCTTCGCGGCGAATGCGCTCGATCTCAGTCCAGTCAATGGGAAACCAGGCGCGGCCCTCGTAGGGAGCGCCATAACCCAGGTCAATTT
Source organism: uncultured Turneriella sp. (assembly GCA_964408405.1). Taxonomy (GTDB): domain Bacteria; phylum Spirochaetota; class Leptospiria; order Turneriellales; family Turneriellaceae; genus Turneriella. The sequence continues at coordinate 2,771 of CAYOZO010000065.1, read as the reverse complement.
TGAGTATCCCGTCGGGAAACAAATATCGCGTGCCTTCAGGAAAGTTCAGGTACTGCGAAAGCCCTGCGAGGTCGTACGCATTGGCGCCATAGCCGTGCATGCAGAAGAACACGGGGGCATCCGGGCGGCCCGGTATTTCGACGACTTTCATGCCATGGGCGAAGCGTTCGACGTGTTGCAGGTAGCGCATGGGGGCTGAGGCGATCAGCTGAACGCATGGTAAACGAGAATGCAATTTTTGGCAAGGAATGCCCGCTGGTTTGGTAAACGCGCGAGCATCTTAAGTGTTTTTCGAGTTTTTGCACTGCAGTGCGAAGAATTAGCCTGTTGCTACCGTTTTTTTTTGACAGAAGCTAAGAGCTTCTTGCGCCCTATCAAACAACAAAAGGTATTAAAATCCTCTAATTTTTTAGTAATTACAAGGCCCGTGCCAAAAATTTGCATATTTTTGTGCGCTGCGAACAAAAAAACGATTGACGGGACGCTCCGAAAAGTCGATGAAACTATCAAGTGCTGGATAGTTTTGGCGGTAGCCAAGGCTATGCGACATAGAGGAGGAAACTATGGAAATTACAGCAAACATCACAACCCTCGGTAACATGGTTATGCGCAACCCAAAGGTTGCAGCAGAGCTGTTCCCGTCGGCGATCGCAGGGTACGTACTGCAGCAGGGGCACAATAACACCCTGGACGTAGTCTCTGGCCATGCGGTGCATTACGATTGGACCTACTCAAACTTTGGCAACCCTGAGTTCAAGACGCTCTACCGCCGTGCCTATAAAGGACAGTGGGACGCAGAAGACCTGCCGTGGGACACCAACGTTGACCCGTTTAACCCCAATATCGCAATTATTCCCGAGCGCCTGGTGCCGGGTTTCGGCGAAAAGTTCTACCCGAAAGACCTGCGCGACCGCCAGAAGATACAGCATGCCGCGATCAGCTTTCTGCTTTCGCAGTTTCTGCACGGCGAGCAGGGCGCTCTCTACATTGCTGGCGAAACCGTCGAGGCGAGCCCCTGGTTTGACGCCAAACTCTACGGCTCCACGCAGGTTGTCGACGAAGGCCGCCACGTTGAAGTTTTTGCGCGCTACCTGCAGCAGAAACTCGAGAAACTGTACCACGTGAACGACAACCTCTTTGTCATTCTGCGCTCCATCACTGCGGGTTCTGACTGGGATCTCAAGTTCCTGGGCATGCAGATCATGATCGAGGGCCTGGCGCTCGGTGCATTCGGTACTCTCTACAAATTCACAGAAGAGCCGCTGCTCAAGCAACTGCTGAAGCAGGTAATCTCTGACGAAGCACGCCACGTCCACTACGGCGTTGTGGCGCTGCGCGACTACTTCACGAAAGAGATTTCAGAAGCGAAGCGCCGCGAGCGCGAAGACTGGGCGTATGAAGTGGCTATCATGCTGCGCAACCGCTTCCACTTCCTCGAGATCCACGAAGAGTTCTACGGCCAGTCAATCAGCCGCAAGGACTGGCTGCACCTGCTCGACACGTCAGAAATGATGAGCGAGTTCCGCAAGCAGCTGTTCACGCGCATGATTCCGAACCTGAAGGCAATTGGCCTTCTGAGCGACCGCATCCGTCCCAAGTATGCCCAGCTGGGTATCCTGAAATACGAAAACGAGCGTTCGGCAGATCACCTGACAGCTGAAGATCTCATGCGATAAGCATTTACAGCAGTGGCTGCTTTGCAGCCACTGCTGTAAATGACCAAACCACCTTCAACCAACTTCAACGAAGTTATTCCCGCCGGCGAAGACGGAAGATTTGCCGCCTACGCGCAAAAGCTGCGCGCCATACAAAAAGCCAAATCGAAAAAATACGGTAAAGGCAGACTGCTGCACCGTAAAGGCCTGCTCGCACTCAGGGCGGAGCTCAGGGTTGACGCGAATTTGCCCGCGCATGCAGCGCAGGGAATTTTCGCCAAAGCAGGGAAATATGAGGCAGTCATTCGACTCTCTAACGGTGGGCTCGACGTAAAGGCTGACAAGGTTCCCGATATCCGGGGCTTAGCGCTCAAGGTCAAGGGTGTGACCGGAAAGTCGGCGCTCACTGGCAATCCGCATACCGAGCAGGATTTTCTGCTGATCAACCACGCCACTTTCGGCTCAGCCCGTGCAGAAGAATTCCTGGATCTCCTGCTCGCACTGAATGCGGGCGGCGGCGCCGTACTCAAGCACCTCTACCGGACACATGGCCTCCTCGGAATGTTTCGGGCAATGGGACGGCTCGCCAAAATTATCGGCAGGCCATTTAAAGGTTATGCTGCCGAGAACCTGAGTACCGTTGTGCCGGTCAAAAATGGAGCTTACGCCATCAAGCTGCGCATTAGACCACTCACCAAAATTGCAGTGCCATTCGTTAAGACTGACCTCACGCATGACCTGCGCTCGCACCTGAAATCGCAGCCGCTCGATTACGCGCTGGAAGCGCAGTTCTTCACTGATGCAGCCAGCACACCGATTGAAGATGCGACAGTCGAGTGGAGCGAAGAGGTAAGTCCCTTTGTCCAGGTGGGGACGCTGCACGTACCGGCACAGCACCTTGCAGGTGGCAAGTACGAATCATTTGCTGCGGCAGTCGAGCAGATGAAGTTTGACCCGTGGAATGCGATTGAAGAGCACCGTCCGCTCGGCAATATCATGCGCGCACGCAAGCATGCATACTATACATCGCAACTTGAACGCGGCGTTTAACCCACCCCGCGCCATTACATGGAGAGGGGACTGATGAAGACTATTCGTTCCCCCTCTCCACAGGGT
>CAYOZO010000064.1:0-18835 GCA_964408405.1 uncultured Turneriella sp. | reverse complement strand
CCCCACCTAACTAAAACACCTATAAAAAGTGTAACATATCTCTCCGGGGCTTAGATGATGACTTTGGCGCAGGTCTTGCCGGTCTAACAGGCTGTTGAAAAACAGCCATAAAGCAGGATGTTGAAACCGAGCGCAGCTGCAGACAGGCCATTTATGGCCGTTTTGCGAGCGATTTCGGCACGAAATCGCGGCGTCTGCAGCGAGCACGGTATTTTTTCAACATGCTGCTAAACCTGCTCGCCGAGTTCCAGCCCGAAATCGTGAAGCTCGATATGGCCCTGATTCGCCAGATGGATACCGACCGCGTACGCCGCGTGATTGTTGAGGCCGTTCGCCGTGCCTGCACCGAACTCGGTATCCGCGATTCCCAGGGACGTCAGGCAGGGCGAAGAACTCAGCGGCCGGCTCATTACGCTGCTCGCGAACCGGCTCGATGCATCGACGCTCAATACCCTGCGGCTGGGTCTGCGCGAGATAATCATCAACGCGATTGAACACGGTAACCTCGAAATCTCCTTCGAAGAAAAAACCGCCGAGACCGACAAAGATGATTACCTCGCATTTCTGATCGAACGACAAAAGCAGCCTGCCTATGCCGGCCGCAGCGTGACAGTCGAATACCATATCAGCCCGCGTCGCGCAGTTTTTCGCATTTCAGACGAAGGCCGCGGTTTTGACCATCGGAAATACAATACTCTGTCAGCAAAGGGCGATACGGAGCTTGCACACGGCCGGGGCATACGCATGACGCTGCGGGTCTTCGATCGCGTTCGCTACAATACCCGCGGCAACCGGGTGACGCTCGTGAAGAAACTGGCTTGAGAACACAACTACACCTTTCTCACAGCAGTCCTTGCGCCCACATTCTACTGGAACCGCGCGGCAGCCTGGCCGCTTTGCTGTGCTTCGCCACTCGATTCCACCGGCATGGGAGTGACAACTTTGCCAGCAGACATAACCTGCCATCAGCAGGCTGTTGAAAAACAGCCATAAAGCAGGATGTCGAAACCGAGCGCAGCTGCAGACAGCAGAGCGACTTGGGCGACCAAGTCGCGTAGCGTTTTGCGAGCGATTTCCAGAGCGGTTTTTGCAAAACCGCGTGGAAATCGCGGCGTCTGCAGCGAGCACGGTATTTTTCCAACATCCTGTGAGTCGGCAGAGGGCGAGCACGACAGAAACGACAAATGCACCTACAGCGCAGTCATTCCACCATCGACGACGATGATCTGTCCCGTTATGTAAGACGCTCCGTCTGACGCAAGCATCAGCGCGGGCGCCGCGATGTCTTCGGGTTTGCCAAGCCGCTTCAGCGGAATAAACTCCAGCATCTTCTGCATGACGGCCTCGCGCTTCTTGATCATTTCAGTCATGTCCGTATCGATAAAACCCGGACAGATTGCGTTCACGCGAAAACCGGAGTTGGCCCACTCAATCGCCAGCGCCTTGGTCATCGAGATTACGGCCCCCTTGGTTCCTGAATACACCGAAGCGAGGGAGGTACCCACGATACCGAGCACGCTCGAGATGTTGATGATATTCCCCCCGGCTTTTCTCTGCATCTTATAGTAGCTCTGGCAGCATTGGAAAACTGCCTTAAAATTCGTATCGATGATTTTCGCGATTTCATCTTCGCCGAGTGAAGACGCCGGTGTATTCGAGGCAACTCCCGCATTGTTGATGAGGCAGTCGAGCCTGCCATGTTTTTCTTTGATTTCGTTCATGATCGCCGCCATTGCCGCCTGGTCAGAGACATCGGCCTGTTTCAAAACGATCTTCTTCTCTGTCGCCCAACCGGTGTCAGAAAGGTTCCTGCCGGTTCCATAAGTGGCATAACCGGCCTCGGCAAATGCGATCGCAAGACCTTTGCCGATACCGCGCGTGGCGCCGGTGATAAGGACTGTTTTTTGTTCTGGCATAGGCTTGCCTGGGCTTTGAGTCCATCGGGTCAAGAATTCTCCTTGACCCGATCAGCTGAGTTAAGAGGCAAAACCATGCATAATTTACCTTTCCGCAGCGTTCTGCTCGCGATGGCGCTTTCCGGGGCGCTTGCCGCGCAGCAGCGGCTGCCCTTTTACGCTGAAACGATGAATTTCCGCATCGAGTGGAAGGGCATTCGTGCGGGCGACGTGACAATGCGCAGCCGTATCGAAGGCAATAATTTCATTACCATCAACGCGCGCGTCAATTCGTTACCCGTAATGCATGGGATCTATTACGTGCAGGGTGTTTTTGCTGCCAAATGGAATTTCGCCACGAAGACGCCCGTCATTGCCTTTGAAGAAGCCTACCAGGGCGATACCTACCAGCGCAGGAAGTTTCGCTTTCAGGGGCGTAACGTGCGCGTGGAAAAGAACGAGAAACGCTTTCATGAAATGAGCTATCCGCACAGCGAGCCGGTGAAGTCGCAGTCCAACGAGACATACGATGTCAGCACGTCGGGCGGCTACCAGGATCTGCTCGGCGCGTTCTATTATGTCCGCAGCACCGGCAAAGTCCCCAAAGTGGGGGAGGTTCTGCGCGTACCTGTCTTACCCGCAGGTTCACGGCGCACACTGGTGCTGAAAGTACTCGGGCGTGAAAAGCGCAGCGATGTGCCATTTTTCGGTACGCGTGAGATCATTCACGTGAAGTCGGCTTTGGCGGACGAGGGCAAGGGAAAACCACCGCAGGGTAATATATTCTTCAACACGCAGTCGCAAATCGAGATGTGGATTACAGCCGACGAAAGTTTTGTACCAGTGAAAATCTGGACCGAGGTTCCCTACCTGGGGACGGCGTACATTCTGCTCGAGAACTACTCGCAACCATAAGATTCCAGATGGTTGTGGTATAGCCACAACCATTAAACAAGCGTGCGCGCAGACACGGCCAGGTGTGGTACCTGGTTGAACGCCTGAAGCTCCCACTGCTTCTTGTCATAGACGAGCGCGTGCACCGAGGTGTTGTAGATGCGCCGCATGAGGCCGAGAGTCTTATATTGAGAGAGGCCCAGTACCTCACCCGTAAGCAACGCTATCGGCCCGCCCGAAGTCACAGCCAGAATCCGCTGCACCGTGTCTGAGCCTGCCGTTGCTGTGGAGTGTAATTTCAGTGCACCGAGCACGCGCCGGCGAAAAGCGGGATAACTTTCTGCTGCGGCAAAATCTTCACCCATTGCAATCCATTCGCGCAGAATAATGCCCGTCAGCTGTTTGAAGATGTCGCCCTTGTCGGGTGCATTCTCATGCCGGGCGCGGTTCCATTGTTTTAGCAGATCGGAAAATTCAGAATGCCCGTGCCGTAGTTTGCCCGCGATAATTGCCCAGACGCGCAGGTCAAACTCGGCGAACGCGGGGTTGAGTTCAGCCACAGGTAAATTTTGCTCGTGGCGTTTATAAGCCGCGGCGATTGCCTCCAGAGTCTCTTGCTGCCGGCGCAGCCCTCCGTGCAACGTGCGCGTGAATGTATAACCCTGCTTAGCCAGCCATTCGCCCACAAGGCGCGCCTGCTCGAGGCCGGTTTTGGTCAGCTGGTCGTAGTTATCGCCGGCGCTGTCGGCCTGGCCATGGCGAATAAGATACAGTTCAGTCATTGCAGTTTATCCCCACCATGGCAGCCATCCCCTTCGACTTCGCTCAGGGCAGGCGTGGCTCAGGCCGACCACGCACGTCCGTGTGCTCTGGTCAGCTTGGCCATGGCATATAAGTATTAATTTAATCATTTTGTTTCAGTGAGTATTGAACCACGGCGGCACGGCGAACACGGCGAGTGATTATTTTATGGTTTCTTAATATGCACGTAGTCTCGTATCGGTTTGAATCAACTTGGTATGGCGCCGTGACCGCCGTGTCGCCGTGGTTAATCTCCAATTCTAATTGCTGCAAAAAGGGTTTCCTGAGCGCCAGCCTCAAAATGCATTCTACTCCACCCCATACCGCGGATTGGAGATCTGCAGGTTGTCGGTAAGCAGCTTCTTCACTGCATGCCATTCAGCGCTGCCGGGCATGGTCTTTTCAGCCCGTACCTTTTGAGCGACTTTTTTTGCCAGCGCCTGTGCCTGTTGCCACAGCTCGCGATCACCTACAGCCGATGCTTCTGCCTTTTCGCCGAGCAGCTCTGCCATGAGCGCTGCATCGGCTTCGAGCAGAGGCCGGCCATTTTTCAGTTCGCGCGAGATAACACCGAGCATATTCCACGAAACAAGCGTTTTATAAGAGAGCGCTTCATTGTCTTTGACGAACGGAAGAATTTCTTTGAGCAGAAATTCCTGGATTGCGTCGATCAGGTCGTTGTTCTGGGGACGGTATTGCATTATTGAATTTCCTCTATGAGGCGCATAGCCTCAAATTCCATCTCTGCTACACGCCGACCGATAGAAGCAAATTCAATCCCCCGATCTTTGCCAGAAAGGTGGCGCTCGCCCTGCTGCGCGGCGCCGATTGCCCAGCGCAGGTTACCCATGATCTCCCAAAAGCGGATCTTGTTCTCGTCGAGCTTCACCTTCGCCTCGGCTTCATAATGAGGGTAAAAGTCTTCCGGCGCGGCAAACCCGCCGATCGTGTTCCTCACTTTACCAAAGCGCCAGTCGCGCATGCGTATGTAGCCGATGTCCTCGTGCCGATCGCTCCAGTGCGCGAATTCCCAATCAAGTATTCCGGTGAGGCCGGGCCCGCTGGGCCTGGCCTCACCGACCATGAAATTACCTGTTCGAAAATCGCCGTGCGAAAGCACGATCGTGTCTGTGATGGGCGCATTGGCCTCTGCCCAGTTGAGACAGAGTTCAATACCAGGGTAACCGCCCGGCAACTCATCGAGCAAGCGCCGGCAGTCGGCAATAGCGGTGAGTGCAACGTCTTTGGTGCCGGGTCTTAGCCCGCGATCGAGAAACGGCAGGATTTTCGCGCCATACTGTATGCTGTGAATTTTAGCCAGGTTCGTTGCGAGCTCCCCCGCAAGGCGTTTGAAATCTATTTTCTTGCTCTTGAGAATTTCGCGCGGGTTCGCCGTGCCCTCAATCCGCTGCATGAAGTAGAATGGATGACCGAGAATCGACGTATCTTCCGAGAGCCATTGCACCCCGGCTGTCTCCACGCCGGCTGCCACCGCGCGTTCAATGATCTGATACTCCTGCGGCCGCCTGAGTGAGCCCAGCAGTGCACCACCCTTGTCAGTGCGTAGAACCAGTTCTTCCGTGCCGTGCGCGCTTTCGATTCGCGCAAGGTAGTTATCCTGGCAGGCGCCTCCCGAGAGCTGGCGAAATTCAGAAATCTCGATAGCGCTGCCATTCTGTTTGCTCAGGTATTGCCTGAGCCTGTCGGTAACCTGCATACTCAGGGCAGCATCGCGCGGTCATCACTGGTTGTAAACTCAGTGCCGGCCGCAATGTAGCAGGCCACGGCCGTGGCGGAATTACCTTGCACGGTAAGCCGGACGTGGTGGTGCATCAGTTTTCCTTCGTGCCGGAAAATCCTCGGCCAGCGCGCTGCGTTTACGTAGAGCACTCCGTTCTGCCTCTTATACCACTGCTTCGGTTTCTTGCCGTGCTTCGTCGGGTAGTGCATGTGCCCCGCAATGACTGCTAGCGGCGCCTTGCCGATCGAGTGCGCGTAATGAATCGCTTCGGCAAGATCGTGATCGCCGAAGTCGGTTTCCTGCGGCAGAAAATCCGCACCCCAGATGTCGGTCGCCTTGCTGCCCAGACCAAATGGCCCGTGGTGAGCAAAAATGATATAGGGGGATTGAACCTCGTCAATAAGGCTTATGATCTTATCGCGGCTTGCTTCGATTGTGGATACGCCATACTCCTTTTCGAGAAAGGGTCTGAAGTTCACCGTTCTGTTGGTACTGCCCATCGAAAAAGGCCGCGCAGCTACCATCTGCAAATTACCCGGTAGCGAATGCAGCGAATAACCACAAAGTATCGCTCCCTTAAGTTCTGCCTTGAGCCGCTGCATGCGGCCCGGCTGCGAGGACGCTCCAAAGTTGATGAGAAACTCATTCTGCGTGAGCTCGCCCAGAAGCTGCCGCACGCCGGTTGTATCGTGGTTACCCGGAATAAGGTACGCCGGTTTTCCAAGGCCGTTGATAATCGGCAGTAATCGAAACATGCTGTCGGGATTTCTAGAGGCAAGGTCGCCAACAAAAAGTATCGCATCATAATCAGACGCATTGAAGAACCGCACATCTTCTTCATCGAACTGCATGTGTGCATCGCCGATGATCGCCAGTTTCGTCATGGGGATATCTCGCCTCTTATTTGACTTGTCAGAATGCAAGCTTCCGGGGCAAGGTGTACCCTATTCGCGCCGACTGCCTGACCGAGGAAATATATGCTAAAACTGAAAATCACCTGCCGGAACGTCTTACTGCTCCTGTGTACTTTAACCGGAGCCGCTTTCGGTAAGGTTCCCAGTCCCGAACAGCCGGTCAATTTAACTGATAGTATGCAGTACTATCTCGACGTAAGCGGCAATCTCGATCTTGCCGACGTCCTGAAATTACCGGACACAGAATTTAAACCAGCCAAGGGCGCTAATCCCGGTTTTTTTCGCCAGCCGATCTGGCTGCGCTTTCGCCTGCCGGAATACGAAGAGCGCATGCTCTTAAGGCATGACTACGCAATGACTGACTATCTGACCCTCTACGCGCCTGCACTGAGCGGCGGCTATACCAGCCAGTCCACCGGCGACATGCTGCCGTTTGATAGCCGAGCGGTTAGTCACCGCCTCATGTCTTTCTGGATCGATGCGGTCAAAGATCGCTGGTATTACTTGCGGCTGCAGACAGCCGGCAGCGTTAACTTTTCGTTTCAGCTGATGACCGCGCAGCAGGCGCTGGAGAGCGATAACATAGCGCAGTACTTTCTGGGTATCTTCTTTGGCACTATTGTGGTGATGTTTTTTTACAACCTCTTCATCTTCTTTAGCCTGCGCGAACCGGCATACGTCTTCTACTGTCTCTATATCGCCTGTTTTGCTTTCATGGCAGCAACGCTTAACGGCAGCGCCTTCCAGCTCTTCTGGCCCAATAGCCCGTGGATGCAAAACCACGCGTTTCCACTGTTTGCCAATGCGGCTATGGCGTGCGGCCTTGTCTTTGTCGCGCTATTCCTGAATTTGCGCGCACTCAATCTTATTTTTTACCGAATAGCCGGCGGCCTTGCGGTCATACCCGTCGTAGGCTTCCTGGCCACTCTGCTCGTGCATCCGGCGGTAATGGTGAAGCTGACCAATGCCTTTGGCATTCCCTGGGTTCTTTTCATCCTGGCTTCGGCAATTTATGCCCTGCTGCGCGGCTATAAGCCAGCCCGTTACTTTCTGCTCGCGTGGGTCATGATGCTTCTGGGTACGGCCGTTTTTACGCTCACCTCGCGCGGCGTGCTGCCGCCTAACCCGTTTCTCTTGAACGCGATGTTCTTCGGTTCGGCGCTCGAAGTCATTCTGTTGTCTTTGGCGCTCGCTGATCGCATCAACCAGCTCAAAAAAGAAAAGGAGCGTCTGCAGCAAGAAGCCCTTAACCGGCAGAAGTTGCTGACAGATTCGTACAGCCGGTTTTTTCCCCGCCGCATACTCGATCTGCTCAACCGCGAAAGCGTCGAACTCATCCAGCTGGGCGATGCCGCGCAGTTTGAAATGACTGTGCTCTTTGCCGATATTCGGGGATTCACCACGCTGTCAGAAAAAATGTCGCCCGAAGACAACTTCCGCTTCCTGAATTCGTATCTGAAGCGCGTAGGTCCTATTATCCGCGAAAACAACGGCTTTATCGATAAATACATTGGCGACGGCATCATGGCCCTTTTTCCCGAACAGGCCGTCTCAGCTCTGGAATCTGCCATCAAGATGCAGACCACAGTGCGGAAATACAACCACCACCGCATGAAATCGGGCTACGATCCGATCCGCATCGGTATCGGCATCCACAAGGGCCCGCTGATGATCGGCACTGTCGGCGAGGCGGAGCGTATGGACGGCACGGTTATTTCCGATGCGGTAAATCTGGCATCTCGCATCGAAGCGCTGACCAAGAAATTTGATGCCGGCATTTTGATCAGCGAAATGGTATTTCACGAATTACCCGATCCGACGCGGTACAACGCCCGGGTGATCGCGCGCGTAAAAGTGAAAGGCAAGGAGCAGCCAGTGACGGTACTGCAGGTCTTCGACGGCATGCCGGACTATGCAATGGATATGCTGCACCAGACCAGGCCTGAATTCGAGCGCGGTTTTTTTGCTTTCCATGAAAAACAATTCGAAGAGGCGATAGAATACTTCCAAAGGGTAATCAGCCGCAACCCTTCGGATTCGGTTGCACAGATGTATCTCGAAAAAGCGCGCTATTTCGGTCGCTTTATGCTGCAGGCCTAGCAGGATGTTGAAAAAATCCCGTGCTCGCTGCAGACGCCGCGATTCGCGATGCGAACCGCTTGCGAAACGGCCATAAATGGCCTGTCTGCAGCTGCGCTCGGTTTCAACATCCTGCTTCGTGCCTGTTTTTCAACAGCCTGCTAGCGCTCGAGCCCTGCCCGCCAGTAAGTGATCCCCGCGAAGCCGTGCGTGGTGGCGAGCTTTTCGTAGTGAGCATACAGAGACGCTGCGGGATAGTAAGCCTGCACACCCTCTGATTTCTTAACCCGGCAACCATCCACTTCCGTTTCTCTGGCTGTGATCTTGCCAAAAGCGCGTTTCGACAGTACAGTTGCCTTCTTGCCGACAAATCTATAGCCGTAAAGTGGCGCTCCCAGCCAGATTTTATGTGGTGGGAGCTTAGAAAGTTCTTCAACATTTGCATCAAGCCATGAGATGGGACTCAGACAGCCGGCTGAAGTTCCGTCGCGGTGAAGATCATAGAGCATGAGGACGATACCATCTGCGTAAAGCGTGAGCTGTTCGGGAAGAAAAAAAGCGCTCCATTTCTGTGGCATTCCAACCATCGGAATCACCGTCACGTATAATTTGATCTCTCGGGGCATTGCCGTGCGCAGGCTGTGCACCAACTCTACGTAGTCAACTGCCAAACCCGGGCCGTTGTATTCAAAATCGAGGTGCACCGCTCGGATGTGAGGCATACTGCCGAGTACATCCTGCAACGCGCGCGCGGCGCGGCGCATTGCGGAGCGCGAATGCAGCAGCTTGTTGCCTTCGCTGACCGATAACTCAGTGAGCAGCAGATGGTGCTCCAGATCGGCGCGCTGCCGGGCTAAGAGCTCGATTGTTTCTCTGTGCGGCAACTCAAGGCCGCCATCGCCCTTGAAGCTGCCGGCCAGCCATGCTACAGCCGTGACGCTTTGGTTAGACACGCGGTAGTCATACCCCTCGGGCAACCTGTCGGGGAGCGCGTAAAGGACCTTCTGCAGCGTTCGCATCTCCTGAGGTTTCTTTGTGCCGCAAGAGATAAGCACAAGCACGCAACCGCAGAGGAATAATCTGTCCAGATGCCTCATTTGCCCAGGTAATGTGGTGACCGTTTTTCTCTGAAAGCTTCCATTGCCTCTCGAAAATCTGCGGACTGGTTCAGTTGCAGCTCTTCGAGACACTCAAGGTTGATATTGTTGCCATATTCTGGCCGATTGAGAGAAAGTGTTGCGACCCCTTCGCTCACATCGAACAGCCAGTGGCTCAGCGTTATGCGTTCAGTAGCTTCTCGATATCGTCCGCGATATCCTCTGGTTTCGTATTTGGTGCGTAACGCTTCACCGGCTGGCCGTTCTTATCAATGAGGAACTTAGTGAAGTTCCACTTGATCGCTTCGGTGCCAAGAATGCCCGGCTTTGCGGAAGTCAGATACTTGTACAATGGATGCGCGTTGCTGCCGTTAACGTCAATCTTGCCGAACATCGGAAACTTCACGCCGTAGTTGACCTGGCAGAACTGTTCAATCTCGGTTTCCGAGCCAGGTTCCTGCGCGCCAAACTGGTTGCACGGAAAACCAAGCACGACGAAGCCCCTGTCCTTATATTTTTCGTAGATCGCCTCGAGCCCGGCGTACTGGGGGGTAAATCCGCATTTGCTCGCGGTGTTCACAATGAGAACGACCTTTCCCTTGTATTCAGCAAGGCTTTTTTCTTTGCCACCGAGGGTGGCAGCTGTGAAATCATAGATTGTCTGTGCCATAGTGCGCTAAAAAATAATCAATCAGGCGCCGGAAAGCCATAATTACGAAGAGAGCGGGCAAAGCGCAAGGGCAACTCTTCATTTACACAACCTTTGCTCCTTTGTCTCTAACCTATGACACCCGATATCAGCTATGCCAAAGCCGACGAACTGGCGATTTTGATCGAAGAGCGCTTTCTACAACTCGTACAAGAAGGAGCATTCGCCGATCTGGAGCCGCACCTGGCCGCGCTCGCTGCGACCGGTAACGAGGATCAGGCAGTCACCCTTTCGTTGCAGCTCCGCCTTTCTGATTCAGAGCGTGAGCGCGAGCTCATCGTCGGCGAAACGAGCCGGGCGTGGCTTGCCGACGGCGAGACGATGGACTTCAGTAACAGCGACGCGGCGGTACGCTACCTCTGCGACGGCGAAATCAAGGTATTCCCGCATTCGAGCTGCCCGCACTGCTGGGGCGAATGGGAAAACAAGCACCACAATCCCACTTGCCCCGATTGCGGCTATGAACTCGGCAACCAGGTGAAGATTTTGATGGACGACAGCATCTGCCCGTACTGCCTTGAGGGCAAGGTGTCGCGGCAAGAACCGACATGCTCTGCCTGCGGTGAAACCATCGAAGAGCGTTTCGTGAGCTGGGGATGAGACTTCGCAATTTCGGTCCCCTGATACTCTTTGTTCTGTTTACATTGCCCGGTGGTGCAGCATTTCTCTTCGCCTGGGTGGGATTTCCCCTCGTCATGAGCCTGATGCAGCTCATTCATGCTGCACTCATGGTGCTGGTATATCGCGCGTCGCTGCGCAGCAGCGCAAAGAACTGCAAGCCCTTGGCGTCAGTGCCGAAGCAGGCATACCTGCCGCTGAAGGTGAATCTCGTGCTCTATTTTGCCATCGGCCAACCGCTCGTCTGGCTGTACGCCGATAGCCAGGCAGTGCTTACCGTGGGTTATCTTTTGCAGTTGGCAGGCTTTTCTTTTGCGTGCTATTCAGGTATCCTGTTTGTAACGCGGTCTGCCGAACACTGACATTACCACGCCGATGCCTTGACGGACAGCCAGCATTACTCCTGTAGCGCCATGCGATTTGCTAACCGCTCCGCTGCGGGTAAGCTTCTCGCCGAGCAGGTGAAAGCCGATCTCGCGCAGCAAAATGAAATGCCCACACTGGTACTGGCACTACCTCGCGGTGGTGTGCCCGTTGCGTACGAAGTTGCGCAAACGCTGAACGCTCCGCTTGATCTATGGCTAGTGCGAAAGATCGGCGTGCCCGGGCAGGAAGAACTTGCCGCTGGTGCGATTGCCGATGGCGGAGTTACCATCTGGAACAACGACGTGCTGAGGTATGAGGGCCTGCGTCCTGCCGAACTGCAGGGGGCAGTTGCGCGCGAGCGCGCAGAGCTTGATCGGCGGCGGTACGGATATCTTGGCGATCACCGGCCGCCGGCAGTGAAGGACAAGCGCGTGGTACTCGTCGATGATGGCATCGCTACAGGCGCGAGTCTTTTCGCGGCGATTGAATCTCTACACCATGTGGGAGCTTCAGCGGTTTGGGTTGCCGTACCTGTGACGCCGCCTGACACGCTGCAGCGTGTGCGCAAAAAAGTCGAGGGAGTGACCTGCCTGCTCGCGCCCGAAATTTTCCGCGCGATCGGTATGTGGTACGATGACTTTTCGCAGACCAGTGATGCCGAAGTGCTTGAAATTCTGCAGCGGGCGAATAGACAATGGAAGTGTATGGGGTGTCTCGCGACGCGCTTAAAGCGCCGCAATCACCCGCTTCAATTTCTCGCGCACTTCAGCTGCTGTGGCTTCGAGCTGCGGATTCTTCACTGCCATCATCGATGCCACCGGGTCGATGGCTGACACCTCGGTACCATTCTCACGCTGCTGCAGCAGCACATTGCAGGGCAGCATCAGACCGATATAGTCCTCAGCCTGCAGCGATTTCAACGCAAACGGCGGATTACACGCGCCGAGGATCTTGTACGGCCGAATATCCGCATCGAGTTTTTTCTTTAGCGTCGCCTGCATATCAATTTCTGTCAGTACACCGAAGCCTTCATTCTGTAGTTCTTCGCGGACGCGCGCTTCGGTAGCCGCCATGTCGCTTGAAACGGTCTTGCTGATTGCGTAGCTCATGATAAGAGGATGCAAAAATATCCGGTAGACGGCCATAAATACCATACATAGTATGGCTACTAGGGTCAGCCTCTGCTCCATCCTGGCAGCCAGGGCTGCCGAAGGCCTCGCCGTTATCTTGACCCCGCGACTCAGCCCGCGTAGCTTTCCTGTACCATGAATCTCGCCATCTCTGACCGCCTCAAGCCCATGCTGGAGCAGATTGAAAAGTTTGTCGCCGATGAACTGGTTCCACTCGAAGCGGAGTTTTTCCACAAGCCTTTTGGCGACCTGGTGCCGGTGCTCGCCGAGAAGCGCGCGAAGGTCAAATCGCTCGGCCTTTGGGGGCCGCAGATTCCCAAAGAACTGGGCGGCGTGGGACTAACCCTGGTGGAGCACGGCTATGTCTCTGAAGCGCTGGGCCGCAGTCCGCTCGGGCACTACGTTTTTGGCTGCCAGGCGCCCGATGCCGGCAATATCGAAATTTTGCACATGTTCGGCACGAAAGAACAGCAGGAAGAATGGCTTGAGCCCTTAGCACAGGGAAAAATCCGCAGTTGCTTCGCGATGACCGAAGTTGATACCGCCGGCTCAAACCCCACGCTACTCGAGGCGCGCGCGGTCAAAGACGGTGATCACTATGTACTCAATGGACGCAAGTGGTACACGACGGCGGCTGAAGGTTCTGCCTTCGCGATAGCGATGATGGTCACGAACCCCGACGCGCACCCAGCGATGCGCGCAAGCATGTTTATCGTACCGACAAATACGCCCGGCTTTCGCATCGTGCGCAACATACGGATCATGGGTGAAACCGGCAGCGATTATGCAAGCCATGCGGAGGTCGTGTTCGAAAATTGCCGTATCCCAAAAGAAAACCTGCTCGGCCGCGAAGGGCAGGGCTTTAAGCTGGCGCAGGAACGCCTCGGTCCGGGCCGCATACACCACTGCATGCGCTGGCTGGGCATCAGCGCGCGCGCGTTCGAAATGTTATGCCGCCGCGCAAACCAGCGGGTGATTCACAACCCTTCGACAGACTCAGGGCGAGCTTCTGGCGGCACTCTGGCCGACAGCGAAATCACACAACTCTACGTCGCCGAGCTTGCGGCAGAACTGCACGGCGCGCGACTCATGACGCTGTCTGCTGCCTGGGCAATTGAAAACCTCGGCATGTCGAAAGCGCGCGATGAAGTCGCGATGATCAAGTTCGTCGTCGCCAATGTCATGAACAAAATTCTCGACCGCGCGCTGCAGATACACGGCGGGCTGGGGATGTCAGACGATACGATTCTGGCCTACTGGTTCAGGCATGAACGCGCCGCGCGTATCTACGACGGCGCCGACGAAGTACATAAGCTCAGCCTGGGCAAAAGAATTCTACGGGACTATCGGCGCTAATTTAGGCGCTGCGCTTGCGCATTTCGTAACGTTTACGGGCCGGCAGATAACCCTCATGCAGCGGCACTTCAACGCGCGCGAGCGTGTGTGTGCGAAAATCTGTCGATATGGATAAAAGCCTCGGGTCAATATTCGACGAACGCATGGTCGTCAGGCAGAGCATGATCCCTAGACCTGCACCCTCTGTTTCATCGGCAAAATCCATAATGAACTGGCCCATATCTTCGTAGGTCATCGCCAACCGCAGCTTATCGCGCGCCCGCTTTTCTTCCTCGGGCGTCATCGGCACGTTATTGCGTATTTCGAGTATCACACGGTCAGGGTCATAGTCCACTGATATGAGCACCAAAAGCTCAGCATCCTGAGCCTTTTGTCGATACTTAATAAAGATTTCTTCTGAAAAGCTCTCTCGAAACCGAATCACTCCCTGCTCGTAATGTTCGGGGTCGTCCAGGCGCAGTTCGTTTTCGGCAAAAAATATCTTTTTGAAGTTTGCCTTGGCGGCGTTAGTCGTAAGTTCCTTGAGTATGATTTCGAGTGTCGCCGCAAGTTCGGGTCTGCCGGTTTCCTGGAATACCCGCCGCAGATAGTTACGCAAATATTCCTCGGTCGAGCGCGTAAGCCCATACGCGCGTACTACAAGGCGGTTTTCGTTTTCAATAATTTCGTCGGCAGCATCTGCTTCGGCGCCCGGGGCCGTTATTCTCGTCATCACCATGTTCCCATGTCTCTTTGTTTCTCTTTCCGAACTTCCGTTTTCGGGCAGGCCTTAGCAGGGTGTTGAAAAAATCCCGTGCTCGCTGCAGACGCCGCGATTTCTTAGCGAAATCGCTCGCAAAACGGCCATAAATGGCCTGTCTGCAGCTGCGCTCGGTTTCAACATCCTGCTTCATGGCTGTTCTTCAACAGCCTGTTAGCAAGTACTAAAGGCCAACATAACTATATCGTGCACGAAAGTTCACTGATGCCAAAAAATGAGGGAGCGTTACCGTTCTGGGGCAGCGCATCACCGATGCGGGATTTTGCTTTGACGCGACGCGGTGCACAAAAACAGGGTTCTGTCCAGTCATGCAGATAAAAGGAAATACCTTTCTCGTTACCGGCGGCAGTTCAGGCCTCGGCCTCGCGACCGTGCGGCGCCTGGCCGAACACGGGGGGCAAGTCGTAATCGCCGATTTAGCTCCGCCAGCTGGCCTTAATGCGAGTGATGTCGAATTCATCAAGACCAGCGTGACCAATCCTGACGAAATTCAGGCCGCAGTTGACCTGGCATTTAGCCGTTTTGGCTCGCTGCGCGGAGTGATCAACTGCGCAGGCATCGGCAACGTGGTGAAGACTGTCTCGAAGAAGAAATTCGGGGCACTCGACGCGGCGCGTGAGATTATCGAAATCAACCTGCTCGGTACTTATAACGTGATCAGTATTGCATCGACGCCGATGAGCAAACAGGAGCCCCTGGCAGAGGGTGAACGCGGTGTCTTCGTTAATACTGCGTCGGTTGCCGCGTTTGACGGCAAAGTTGGCCAGGCGCCTTATTCTGCCTCAAAGGGCGGGGTCGCAAGCATGACGCTGCCGCTCGCGCGCGAGATGGCACAGTATGGCTTTCGCGTCATGGCGATTGCACCCGGCGCATTTGAAACGCCGATGACCGCGCGCCTGCCGGGCAAGGCAACCGAAGAGCTTATCCAGACGATTCCGTTTCCCAATCGCATGGGCAAGCCCGCAGAGTTTGCACAACTGGTGCAGTCGATCATCGAGAACACGTACCTCAACGGCGAGGTAATTCGCCTCGACGGCGGCATCAGGATGACCTAACCTGTGAAAGACCTGCCGCCCTATACAATGAGCTATCCGGTTGCAGGTCTGCTCGAGATCCGGGTGCGGCCGCGCATCTTTTTTCCGCCGCTGGTGCTCGGTGCTGTTCTGCCGCTGTTCCTTTTCAGGCTGTTCTTCTCGGCGGAGTTCAAAGCGTTCTGGCGCCTGGCGCTGCGGGTCTTTGGCACCGATTTCGCAAACCAGGAAGCTGAGGATATTTACAACACCTTCCCGGTTTTTTCGGCGCTGTCTTTCCTCTTGCTCGGTTCATGGCTGTTGTTGCACAAGCGCGTGGGCCTCATCCAGATGACTCGTGAAGGGTTGTGTATCTTCCGAAATCCCCACTTTTTGCCGCGCTCGCAAATCTGGATACCCCGCGCAGAAATCACAGGTCTGCGCGAGGAAAAGCTCGCAACGCGCGACGACGAGATTGGCTTTCTTCTGGTCGTCGAAACGCGTACGCGCGGCAATTTTGAACTGTTGCGCATACTCGGCGTTGAACAGGATGATCGCCAGCGTTTCGGCCAGCTCAGTAATGAAATACGCCGTGTACTGGGCGGCATCGGGTAATTTTCCATTGACGCCCGATTCAGCGACAGGGTGAGCATTTCGTCTATGCAATCTGAACAGTTAGCGGCGCTCAACAAAATCATGTCGATCATTGACCAGAAGGCCTCAGAATACAAACAGGAATACATGCGCCTGCCGCAATCGAAGCGGTTCGCCAACCGCAAGTTGATACTCGACTTAATCGATGATGCGACTGAACTCGGTACCGCGATGAAACCCGCGCCGCGCGATGCGCTCGACGACCTGAAACGGCTGGCCGAGCAACTCAATCGGCTTGCCTGATGAAGGGAATTTTCCTTTTCCTGGGCTACACCGTAGCCATTGCAGTTATCATTACCGGGCTGCTTTCGGTGGCAAACGGGCTTCTCGGCCTGCGCATGGGGATTGAAGGCAGGGTGGCGCCATGCCAGCACTGAGCAAGCTGGGAAACACAGCCCTTAATGTCGCCTGCTGGCAGAAAATAACATTGACGGCCCTTGAGCCTAAGGAAGCTAATGAAGTTAGTGCGGACGCTGATAAGGATTTGCTGCTTTGTTCTGGTAATCCTGTGCAGGCAGCTATCTGCCAAACCCCGCTTGGGATTCAGTTACTCTCCGGGATATTTGACCGCGCAAGGCGCATTGGCGCACGCCCTCTCCGCACAGTGGGAGTATCCACTCGGGGCTCGCGTTGCGCTGCGCAGCGACGCTTACGCGCTGCTCGCGCGTCCGCAGGAAAGTAACCTTGTACAGAACTATCAGGGCTTTGTCGGTCTCGTATATTACTTCGACCGTTGGCTGGGTTGCGAACCCTTCGCCGGCTTTCAGCCTGGTTTTGGTTTCGGTAAGGTGGAAGCTCCGGCAAACCCGGGCTTCAGGCTCTACCCGGCCATGTCACCCTTCTTTGGGCTGCATTTTCCGCTATCCGAGTCGCTGCAGATCACCCTCGCGTTGCGCTATGTCTTTGGAGAGTTGCACTACCGCGATACGGGGGCGGTGTACCTGAGCGAGTTGCGCGCGACTTTTGGTTTCGGCGTGGTGTTCGGCGACAACAAATAGCACATGGTCGAAAAAGTGCATCACAGCCGATTAAGACGCGCAGCGCTTGCCTGCAGAACCGTTGACGCGTATTGCTTGATGTAGCACATAGCCGCGTGACGGACATTCGCCGATTGAAGCTACGCATGGTGCTAAGCTATGCCGGTACCCCGGTTCTGTCAAATCTCGCCGCGATTGCGCTCATAAATTTCTGGATGGGCTACCTGCTGTTCGAGCCAGAGTCCCGGTAGTTCTTTATTGATCGTGTTCTGACAACGCCCTGGATGAACTTCCTTATTAACTGGAGTGCATTTATTCCCGCATTCGCTTTTATCGGCTGGTATCTTTACCCTGTCGGCAAGTTGTTTGACAAACGACCTGAGGAGTATGAACCCAGGGCGCTGCGCCACCTGGTCAACGCACCGTTTTATCTCAGTATCATCGGCCTGGTCGGCTGGGTCTATGCGGGCTTCATGCTGAGCCTGGTATATGAACTTGCAGGCTTCAGGCAAACCTGGCAGATTTTTGTCACCAATACAGTTATCAACCTGACACTCGGTACTGTAACGTTCGTCATCAGCTTTTATCTGCTCGACCTTTCTAATCGGCGGTGGTTTATCCCGCATTTCTTGCCCGACGGGGATTTCAGTCGCATACCCCACGCACGGCGCTACCCGCTGGCCTTTCGACTGACCATCTTTCTATTCGGCACCGCGCTCGCGCCCATTTCTATTCTCGGCCTTGCCGCGATCAGGCTCAGCGAAAAGGTCGGATCCGGAACCGATGCGCCCATACGTATCGTGCTCCTCATTGCGCTCATGCTTGTACTGGGTATCTATCTCAGCCTGCTGCTCGCACGCACATTGCGTACCCCCTTGCGTGAGCTGCAGCGCGCTGCGGCACAGATACGCGCAGGCGACTACGACGTGCGGTTGCCGGTGACGACAAACGACGAAGTGGGCCGTCTCACGCAGGGGATCAACGAAATGGCTGCCGGTCTGCGTGAGCGCGAACACATTCGTGAGACTTTTGGCCGTGCCGTCGACCCCTCAGTACGTGACTACCTGCTGAATTCACCACACGGCATGAAGGGTGAACTGCGCGAAGTTACGGTACTGTTTTCTGACATCCGTGGTTTCACTGCATTTTCTGAAACGCAGACTCCCGAAGCTTTGGTGAGTTGGCTCAACCGCTACCTCGCGGTGATGACAGAATGCGTGAGTCGCTACGGTGGGGTGGTGAACAAGTATATCGGCGATGCTATCATGGCAGTCTTTAACGCTCCGCTGCCACTCGAGAACCACGCGAGCCGCGCGGTCGACTGCGCGCTCGACATGCTCGCGACCCTTGAGCGTCTGAATGCAGAGCTGGCTGCAGAAAAAATTCCCGAGGTCAGAATTGGCATCGGGCTACACTGCGGTCCTGTCACGGCAGGCAGTGTTGGCTCAAGCGACCGGCTCGAGTACACCGTGATCGGTGACACAGTCAACACAGCCTCGCGCATCGAGGGTCTTTGTAAGAAGGCCGGTCGTCCGCTGCTGCTGAGCCAGGCCGTCGCAGACGCATGCGGTAGCGAGTGGGAGTTCGTGCGTCTCGGCAAGGCCCGCGTCAAGGGCAAGACCGACGCGCTGGAGATACTGACAATTAGACCATGACCGGGTACGGGCGCGCCTGGTGTTGTGGGTCTTGCAGAGCACTGTGCTCAAGTTGCTGGATGCGTCGCTCCAGATTTTTTAGTACTTACTAAAAAAAATTCAAAAACGATGAGAAAAAATCGCGATTTTCTGGTATTTAATATATAGAATGCAAGAAATCTCCGCTGACAAATACTACC